>NZ_LR699116.1 GCF_902459475.1 Aquicella lusitana
TAACTCCATAGAAACAATCATTGCATTATTCATTATGCAATTTCCGTACCAACTTCTAATCTATTATCTGTCTTAGCAAATTAAGCTTTGTTCTTGCGTGGTGAAAAAGTATTTATGCAGCTGTGCAATCGATTGTATTACTTATTTGACAATATCTTAGATGGTTGTTATGTTGTAGATTGGAATATTTGCTTAGCATATACATGGAGTAAATGCGACAACCGCATTTAAATTGCCTAAATGGAATATGTTTTAGTAAGCGATGACTGTCATGATTGCTGTTATGTTTTAAATGCCCTTTCCTTGCTGGAGCTTCCTTATAAAAAACTTTCTTTGCACGAACTGAATTTGAGCATGCTCTCTAGCTCCATAGCTACCTTTGTATGCAACAATATCGAGAGCCAGCATGCGCAAAAAATACATGAATTAGTAAATGCTGCCCAAAAAAAGGTTATTTCTTGGGGTAAAATCGACACCCTGCATGATTCGTGGAGCGCAGCCATTCATTTGTTAAGCATGCCTTTTAATAAATATGAGTTAAAAAAAACGCTTTCTCTTTTCGAAAGAAACTTTGATAACACCGAGCTGTTAAATTCTAAAGTGTTTGAAAAACTGGTCGGAAATAGTGACAAAATTCGCGCGATTAAATCAATTATTATGCAGGTATCGCAATCCGACACGACCGTGCTCATTCTAGGCCAATCAGGTACTGGTAAAGACATCGTTGCCTCTTGCATTCACCAACTTTCAGATCGAAAATCGCATCAATTTGTGCCTATTAATTGTGGTGCTATTCCTGGCGAATTAATTGAGAGTGAATTATTTGGCCATGAAAAAGGAGCATTTACAGGAGCGATGGCGCGCAGAGCTGGTCGCTTTGAAATGGCGAAAGGAGGCACGTTGTTTTTAGATGAAATTGGCGACATGCCATTGCAGATGCAAGTAAAACTGTTACGTGTTATCCAGGACCGCAAAATTGAACGCGTAGGTGGCAATACTACCATCGATGTAGACGTAAGATTAATTGCAGCCACCAATAAAAATCTCGAACAAATGGTAACAAAACACAAATTTCGTGAAGACTTATATTATCGGCTTAACGTTTTCCCTATCGAACTCCCAAGCTTATCGGAAAGAAAAGATGATATACCGCTTATTATTGATTATCATCTTGACAAAATATATGAACGATTAAAGCATCGCGTTCTATTTACTGATCAAGCCATATCCTATTTATGTGATTATCAATGGCCTGGAAATATTAGGGAATTGCAAAATTTCTTGGAGCGTATGGTTATTTTGTATCCTGATCATGTTATTGATACCAACAAACTGTGTCTGCGCTGCAAATAAATATTAATTAAGTTTAGTATGCTTATTTTCTTCGTGCACAATTGATTGTAATTCCTGCTATTCTGCAATAAAATAGCTTCTTACTTCATGAATAATTCTACGGAGGGAAAGTTATGAAGAATGTTGTCAAGCCACTCGTCTTATTAATGGGCACAGCGTTTTTTAGCTCAATCGCTGTCGCTTCACCACATCATCCTATTATGATTGTTAATAATACCAAAATGCCAATGGTAGTTAGCTATTCCATGTGTGATGCCGATAAAAAAATCTGTTCGCTCATTAAGGAACATAAATTAGGTTCTTCCCAGGCTGGCAACAATCATCTCACTGTTTTGGGTGAGCTCAAACCTAAACTAGAAAATCTTACTATTACCGCCGCCGCCATTGTAGATGCGAACGGAAATAAAGTCGCTTCGCTATCTCATGGCTGTGATTTGCCAACAAACGCTGGCGCCGTTATTTTGGATAACTACGGCACTTCACGTATTATCTGTCAATATGGGCAGTATAATTAAATCTTCCTATTTAATTTAGACACAATAATCCCAATTTTATAAATTGGGATTATTGTAATTTTCTGTATCTCATAACAGAAAAATCAGCTAAAGTGTTGCTGGTCCAAGGTGTGCAATAACATCATTTGCATCAAATGCATTAGGAATATCAGGCGCTTTCCCTTCAAACATTTTTATAACGACAACTACAGCGTGCTGATTATTTTGATTGCATGGATAGCACTTTGCCGCACGTGAAGCCGATAAACGGTAGGATCTATAATCTGTTTTCGTATAAAAAATATCGTAGAGTTTTGGCGGGATAGTGAGATAATTTTTGCTTCCCGTTTTAACGCTTACATTGACTGGTGAAACGCTGGAGGAAGTCACGATAAAATAGTCATAGCCATTTTCGATGGTTATTTTTGCGCAACGATATAAAACATAAGCCCTGATCGTGTTTTGCTTCGTGAGCCAATTCCCACTAAAACTAACGGCAACCGTGTTTGCATTAATTCTTTTATCCGCATAACCACCTGTATCAAATCCCCCTATCTCCCCTGCTGGTCCATAAGAAGTCGCACATCCTGTCAGCAACATTATGATGATAGGCAGTTGATAGAGTCTCATGAGTGATACCTCGCTGAGAACATATCCTCATTTTATCATTAATGCTTGTCATGATTGAGTGTCAATTAACAATCAATAAGTTGCAGACATGCTTTGTCCACGCATCTATGCTTCGACTTCGTCTGCTGTAATATACTCCTCAAAATCCAGATATTCGTTCACTATTTGCGGATAATGCTCGTCTATAAAAGACATAAAATCACTCATTACAAATGGCGATGTTAACCCCTTCCTTTTATAAAATTTGAATATTTCTAACTTTGGTTTTAAAGACAGCTCAAATTTTTCCTGGATGGATTTTTGAATATTTTCTGCCTGTTGCTGTACAAATTTTATGTACATGTTCAAACGATATGTCATGTATTTATTTCTGAGCGATGATATTTCTGAAGCACTCTGGGCTACACGCTGATAAGGTTGCTCATTTGTTTTATTGTTGGATGATAATTTATGACCAGTTTGATTCTTGTAATCTTTTTTTAATGCAGCTATAAGATAAGCGGCTGGCTGTTGCACGTTGGTTTGTTTTGCTCTTACCATCTGGATTTTTTCTATTAAATATTCGTACGCATAAGCCGCCGCCATTTCGTTGGCTTGCTTTTCTGAAAAATTAAATTCGGCCATGAGAATCTCGATAATACTCGATCGCTGCCTTGGATAGTCACCTACCTTCTCCTGCCGGCTTATTTTTTTAAATGCTGGCTTATATTTTTGGTTTTCAGACAGTAAAAATTGGATCGCGGTGATATTGCGCCCCGACTTCTTGTATTGAGGCTCTATATAAATATCCGCCTTTTGATTGATTTCATTGACGGCAACGTTAATCACGTTACGTTTAAATTCCTTAAAAGACCGATACTTATCCTGCGTAACTCCCATTAAAGAACGGAATAAATAGAGTGGGAACCAGGATGTCTGCTGTAAATTTTTAAATCGCACACAATTTTCGTAGAGCACCAGACTATAAGTGGAGTTGAATTTGGCTTGAACAAAGAGATTTATACGCCCATATATGTCCAGCGAAGATAATATGGACTTCATTTGCGGGCTATAGGAATAACGGATAATGCCATTTTTTATCGAAGCACCTGCGAGCAGCGAGCTGGCATTCCAGGTAATAGCATCTTCAGGGTAATCTTCTTCGTTTAGAAATTTTCTATCCTCGAGCAGGTTCCATTCCATGACTACAGCGATTAAGCTCTTGATTGATTCCTTGATTAACTTGATGTCGTTGCTATTGTAGCCAACCAGGCTGCATAACTTCCGTAACGGAATCTCATAGATATCTTGATCATTTATTTTATCCAGCGCATTAAAAAGCAAGATGTTGCATATTTTTCTCTGTATCAATGTTAGTTTATTTTCACAATGAATCAGACCTACATGCTTTTTTAAAATTAGACTGGAATCCTTTCGGTCTTCCGTCTTTTCCCTTGTCCTTTTCTTTTTACTGTCCATTTATCTTATCCTGTAACCCTACACTTTTAATCCCGTAGCCCTACACTTGTCATCCTGTAACACTACACTTTATATCCTGTTATCCTACACCTGTCATCCCGCAGCCCTACACCTATAAAGCAATTTATTTAACAAACACAAGTGCTTAGCCTTGTTAAACAAATTAAATATAACTAAATAAAATAAACACACTGTGCTTTTCTATAGAGGATTTTATTTACATTCTATTGTGGAATACCGTAATACTTAGTAGAATGTAGGCGAAAAAAAGGAGAAATGCAATGAGAATTATTGCGATTGTCAATAACAAGGGTGGAGTTGGCAAAACCACAACGAGCAGGATTCTTGCCGAATATTTTTCCATTGTTAAAAAAGAACGTGTTCTTGCGCTGGATATGGATCCTCAAGCTAACTTCAGCAACCGATACTTGAAAATGGAAATTGATCCTTATCAACAAGAAGGTAGAATCCCTCCGTTACATCCAAGTTATGATTCAAGCGCGCCGGAAGACAAGGATTGGGATGGAAGAAGTAGTATTGCCGGTATTTTTTTTGGTGAAATGGTTTTCCCCTATTCCACCTACATTAACACGCTTGAGGTTGCGCCTTCCCATAGTTCCAAGCTTCTGCTGGCGGAAGCTGTTACTCGAGACGAAGTTGTACAAAAAGTTTACGATCAACTTTCTAAATTTTTATCCCTCGATGATGTTCGGCATAGCTACGATAAAATTATCATTGATACGCCACCTTCTAAAGGACCGGTAACCATCAGCGTAGTGCGTGCTGCAACAGATCTGCTCATTCCTTCTATTATGGAGCCTCAGCCTATTGAAGGTATTTATGGAATGATCCATCTCTGGAAAGCAGAAACCTTGCGACGTCCGGACCACCATCCTCTCAATCTTATCGGGGTGTTACCCAATTCATTTGATCGACGTGGGATCATACATAAGGATCATTTAGACAGTTTGAAGCGCGAAATGCCCGACTATGTCTTGGAATCAAAAATAGGCCGAAGGCTCATCTATGCAGAAGCGGATGCAGACGGTGCAGTTCCACCCTCTATTTTTATGTACCCTGATAAAAATCCTGCAAAACAAGAAGTTTTGTCGGCCTGTATGGAAATTGAAGAAAGGATGAATGTATATGTCAACTAAAAAGCGATTCAGTATTTCCCCTGATTTGGCGAATGGTATCCGTAGCACAATACAATCTGCTGCCTCTAACCAGGGACAATTGCATTATGACATGATGGCAATCGACATGATTGAACCTGACCCGGAAAATCCTCGTAAACTAAGCATTTCCCGCGAAGAACTGTTTAATGGATTAAACCAGGCAGACGCACAGTACCAAGTCAAAATCAAAGAACTTGATGCCTTAAATGAGCTGGCTGAATCAATCAAACGTGTGGGCATTAGAAATGCTATCGAAGTTTATAAAGAGGGTCCTAAATACCGTATTGTTTCTGGTGAGCGACGTTATCTAGCTGCGCTCTTGACGGGCCAGAAAGCGGTACCTGTGCGCATTAATCAAAAGCCTGAAGAATTTAATTTGCGTTATACGCAGTGGGTCGAAAATGTTAATAGGCAGGATTTATCACTGTGGGAAAAATTTAACAATCTTCTTGCCATGGCAGATGCTTACCAAAAAACACATCAGGACGACTTTAACGAGCGTATCCTGCAAAATCTGTTAGGTGTATCCACTATTCAGGCTTATCGCTATTTTTGTTTGCTAAAAGCGGATGAAAAAATAATTCAATTAATTGAGTCTGGTAAGCTAAACAATTTAAAACTTGTACAAGAACTTGTGACGATGAAAGACAAGGGAGCGCGTAACCAAATTATTTCCTGGATCCAATCGTCAAAAGAGGAAATTACTTCACTGACCCATTACCGAGAAGTCGCTGGCAAAAAGCCAATCGTTCCCAAATCTCAGACAAGTGGTGCTGTTAATTTGGGTAAGATCAGTAATGTATCTGTGGCAAAGCAATTGCTTGAAATACTATTGTCAGATTCACGATTGGTTAAGTATCGGCACGGATTTAAGAATATTGATTGGGCTTCATCCAAATCGGTAAAAAAAGCATTTAAGGACTTGTTTAAGACAATCGAAAAAGAATTCAGTGTTGAAGAGTGTGTTTAATGAAAGGTAAAACCAAAAAAGTAACGGTTCGTTTCCCAAAACGCCTTAAAGCTGAAATGCAAACTGCGTTAATTAAGTCAGGGTATGGTCTTCACGGCAAAAGCAGGTGGCTCAAAGAGGCTATTTCTAATTTTTTGCTTCAGCCTAGTTTTGTCGATTACGTTGAGCATGGCGGTGATATTAATCAGGCAGAATTATCGGAGGTTGAGGCGTTTTATCTTGATAATGATACCATGCACTTGCTCAAAAACGCTTTTGTTGATATTCGAATCAAGTACCCGCTATTTGAAGGACTACAGAGTTCTCTGATTCGATCTGCTGTCATTTATCGTCTTATGCTAAAATAATTTTTCCCAGGGAAAAAAATTCTATAATTAATTGATTATTTTAATAAAAATAGGTAGGATCCCCTTAAATAAGCATACTTAGTAAGAGTGTAGATTTACAGGATTTAAGCATTACACACTCCCGCCGAGAAGGTGCTCGATAATGCTGTCATCCTGAGAGCGTTTTTTTTTGCTCGAAGGATTTCCCAATGCACAAAAGGAGGTCCTTCGCTGCGCTCGGAATGACTGATTGTGAACGCTTTTCAAAAATGGCCAAAGTCCAGATCTGTCCATCTGATTTCTTTAGATCAATTTGGAGGGATCTTTAAAATTAACTATATGATTATATTATTAATAATGTGTCATATTGTTCTACATGGAAGTGCGCCGCAGCTGCATAGGAGTGAATAACTTCGAACTTAAAAGCTGCATTTGAGATGGAGGAAGGCCCTCCGAAGCCGACTTGCAGGAGTAGGCTTTAAACAACCCTAAGCGGCATGGATCAAAAGTCCTTGTCGTGAGCGTTAGGGAAAAGGCTGCATTTAGCAGTCATGTGCGAAACAGCAAGGCGAACGGAAGTGAACCACTGCTGACGTATCGAAATAGAACTCGGATGGCATCAAAACTAAGGTGTTTTCACAACCTTAGGATAAGTTCATCGGAAACCTGTCTACTGGGTGAACGGTGTCCGGTATGGAGGTGGCGCGAGGCTGTTTCAGGCTTAAATGCGGAACTGCGGGAACCTGCGGTTTGATGATAAGGGAGAAGTCCAAGGAATAAAACCCTAGGATGAGAGTACCAATGCAAATCACAGGGGCGGATTAGTCTGTAGTAGTGCAGATACAACTGTAATGGTTGTGGAACGAAGAGACTAAGTTATTCCGCTTTATTGATCAGTCAACCAGAAATGGGAGGAGCTTTTGGATAAAGCAAAATCATTTGATATTCCTAAACAACTTGTTTTTGGTGCCTATCAACAGGTGGCTAAAAATGCTGGGTCAGCTGGGGTAGATGAAATTTCGATCAAAATGTTCCA
Organism: Aquicella lusitana; assembly: GCF_902459475.1. NCBI lineage: Bacteria > Pseudomonadati > Pseudomonadota > Gammaproteobacteria > Legionellales > Coxiellaceae > Aquicella > Aquicella lusitana. Next base: position 7,446 of record NZ_LR699116.1, read on the forward strand.
TGAGGAACATAAGCAGCATTTATACAAACTGTGGAATCGGATGTCATCAGGAAGTTACTTTCCACCGCCAGTTAAAACCGTTCTAATTCCTAAGAAATCAGGAGGAGAACGGCCACTTGGTATTCCGACTGTTGCTGACCGTATTGCACAAACTGTGGTAAAAAGAATACTTGAACCCCAGTTAGAACCGCATTTCGATGAAGATTCTTACGGGTACCGTCCCAAGAAATCAGCACTGGATGCGGTTGCTACAGCAAGGCAGCGATGCTGGAAGTATCAGTGGGTCATTGACCTTGATATAAAAGGGTTCTTTGACAGTATTGACCATGGGCTTTTGATGCGCGCCGTTGAGAAACACACGTCGTGCCGATGGGCATTGCTGTACATTAAGCGGTGGCTAACCGCAGATAGTCAGCAGCCAGATGGTACGCGGGTTATGCGAATACAAGGTACGCCTCAAGGGGGAGTAATTAGCCCGTTGCTGGCAAATTTGTTTCTACATTATGCATTCGATAAATGGATGAGAAAAGCTTATCCAAATATATGCTTTGAGCGGTATGCGGATGACATTCTTGTGCATTGCCGAACAAAAGCAGAAGCGGAAACAATACTCAAGGCCATTTCAGAACGATTAGCTGAATGTAAATTATCAACTAATCGTGAGAAAACAAAGATTGTTTACTGTGGCTTGTCAGAGGCTTATGACGATTATCCTCATAGAAAATTTGATTTCTTGGGGTACACCTTTCGACATAGGTTAACACGGTCAAAAATTGGCAAGCAATTTGTAGGCTTTGTTCCAGCAATTAGCAATAGTGCTAAGAAGAGCCTTCGTCAAGTGATAAAACGCTGGCGAATACATCGACGCACCTATGAAACGATAGAGAGTCTTGCAAAATGGATCAATCCCTACCTTCGTGGATGGGTCAATTATTATGGAAAATTCTATCGATCAGAGATGCAATCGCCCCTTTTGCAGGTAGAGCACTATTTAAAGCGCTGGTGTAAAAACAAGTTTAGAGGCAAGTGTCACAAAGCCTCAATGGATCAAGCGCTCAAATATCTCGGACAGGTAAGGAAATATAAACCACACTTATTCGAGCATTGGCGCTATGGTTGGGGATCACCTTTGGTTTGAATAACAAGAGCCGTATGAATCGAGAGGTTCACGTACGGTTCTGTGAGGGACTGCGGGTGCAATTCCCGCGGTCTACTCGACCCTGATATTAACTGAAGGTGTAGATTTACAGGATAAACCATTTTAATAGCTTAGCATTCGTACTTATATCGTTATATTTTATGCTCCTACTTTCCATCGCTTGTTTGAATTACCTTTCTAATCCAACGATGTATAGGATTATTTTGATTGCGCGCATGCCAATACAAATAAACAGGAAAGGAAGGGATTTTGAGAGGCGGATTTATTAAGATGATGTTTTCTTGCCGAGATAACAATTCACCAAGCCGGCGGGGTAGGGTTACCACCAAATCTGAGTCGGCAATAATATGTGCCACAGCTAAGAAATGGGGAACGCGAACAACGACATTGCGCTTAAGGTTTTTCTGCGCAAGGAGTGTATCAACTATACCTAAGCCAAAACCTGAAATGGTGACCAGACAATGTTTTGCCGCCGTATAAGTTTCTAAAGTCATGCCTTTCTGGATAGCGGGGTTATCTTTTGAGGCCAAGCAGACAAAGCTTTCCTTATAAACGGTATAACGATATAAGGTGGCTGCTTTGCTCTCAGTGGCTGTTAAAATAAAATCCACATGCTGATTTTCTAAAGAACTCAAATCATCGCCTATTAGTGGAATGATGCGGAGCGTTAAATTAGGCGATTCAACTCTGAGCCGGTTAATTACTTTGGGAAGAATGGCGGCTAGTTCATAATCACGCGTTGCAATTACAACCTCTCCTTGCATAGCGCCAGGTTCAATCGAAGGGGGAGAAACCATAGCGGTTATATCGTTCAAGATATGCTGTAATGGTTGATAAAGTTCATTTGCCCGCGCTGTTAATACCATCCCCCTTGCCCCTTTTACTAACAAAGGATCCTGGAACATGTTTCTCAGACGAGCTAAAGCGCGGCTTGTTGCCGGCTGGCTTAAATTGATACGCGCAGCAGCACGTGTAACGTTTTTTTCTTCCAGTAAAGCATTTAATGCTGCCAGCAAGTTAAGATCTAAATTTTTTATATTCATTTCACGCATAGCAGAAATATATATTATGCATTATACAAATACAATAACTGGCTTTAATGTATGTACAAGAATTAACTGATGCGAGGAGTTTTTGATGAAAATAGCATTAATTGGCGCGACAGGTTTTGTTGGCTCATACATTCTTGCCGAGGCATTGAATCGCGGGCATTGGGTAACAGCGCTTGTTCGTTATCCTGAGAAACTGCCGCAGTATAGTAATTTAATAGGCAAAAAGATGGATGTCTTTGATCAAGCTAAATTAGCCCAGTCAATAGCAGGCCATGACGCGGTTATCAGTGCTTTTAATTCCTTCGGGGAAGGATTGCCTGATTCCAAGGCCATGCGGCTACAAGTAGAAGGGATAAAATTAATTATACATGCAGTTAAAACTGCAAAGCTTAAACGTCTATTAGTAGTGGGTGGAGCAGGGAGTCTTGACGTCAGGCCGAAGCTGCAATTAGTTGATACGGCTGAATTTCCAGAAGAGTATAAATCTATGGCATTGGCGATGCGTGAAGTACTCCATATTTTAGAAGCGGAATCTAGCCTAGATTGGACTTTTCTGAGCCCATCCGCGCTACTGCAACCAGGCGAACGCACAGGAAAATTCAGGCTGGGCAAGAACCAACTGCTGAGCAATGAAAAAGGTGAAAGCAAGATATCAACGCAGGACTATGCTGTTGCAATGCTGGACGAATTAGAAAATCCAGAACATATCCGGCAACGCTTTACCGTAGGGTATTAATCGCAAAAGAACCGAGTTCAGCTTGATTTAAAATAGCACCGAGAGGATTGAAATCATGAAAAGAAAAATCGCATTTGCCGCATTCATTTTTGCATTTTTTGCAACTTCCAGTGTCGCTGCTGCGCCGAAGGTTGAACACTATATTTTTAAATACGAGAGCGACAGGGCATTTGATGTCAAACTTACTGATAATACTATTACTTGGCAATCCTTGAGTGGACCCGATAAAGGCCAAACCGAAACAGATTTTATTAACAGAAAAAAGCTTTCAAAGAATATTGAGATTGTTCAATGGGCTGAAAATGATGGAACGTTTGTGACTGTTATCCTGGATCGCGCTCAGCTTAATGTAATCAGTTCAGGAAAATTTTCCACAGGTACATGGTTATGGTCTGGAAAAGCGATAGCCGTTTAACCATGTTATCGTTTCCAGCGAAGATAGGGATGCGATAGTATTCTAAATACCGATTAGGCTAATCTTACTCTCATCCTGGTTCTGCTCCATAAGCCATTTTCTGCGTTCTGACACTGTCGCAGCCAATGCATTACCCATGACAAGTGTAACTGTTGTGCTGGAAGTGGGAGCAAGTCCCAAAGGGCAGGCTTCACGAGTGATACTGACATCCAGATTGATAGTGGCGGATTTGGCAAGCTTTGACCGCGTGTTGCCGGTGAGTGAAATGCAAGGAATATTTAAACGTTTGATGAGGGGGATAATACCAAGTACTTCCTCTGTTTCACCGGACTTGGATAGCATGATGACGGTATCACGGGCAGTGATCATACCGCTGTCACCATGCATGGCTTCGGCTGGATGGACAAAAAAAGAGGGGCTGCCGGTGGCTGTAAATGTTGCCGCAAGTTTTTTGCCAATATGGCCGGATTTCCCCATACCCATCACAATAATATATCCCTTACAGTTCATCAGAATATCCGAGGCCCGGGCGAAATGCTCATCAATACGGGAGAGGAGCAGTTGAATCGCCTTGGCCTCTTGCTCGATGACCTGTTTACCTATATTACAAAAATCATCAGTATGCATCTTTTGTTCACCCATCATGCTTCGTGTCAGGCACAGACCTCAGTTTTCATCATATTGCTGGTAGCAAGGAGCTGGATTTGTTGCCGTAACGATTCATTTTCACGTTCAACACTTTTGGTCCATTCAACAATACCAAAACGCCGCAAGTTAATGCGATCCCAGAAGTATCCAGGTACGGTTCCCTGTCTTTCGATGGCGTTGACGGCTTGAGCGCATTGGCTGGCAATGTCAGCGACTTCAGCAATTTCCTGTAAGCCGAATGATAATGGAAGCTCAATGTCACCAATGGCGTCTTTCCAATCGCTTTGCAGCACGCGCCTTGCCTCTTTAACACCCAGACTGAATTGTTCATGCGCTTTTTCCAGATCACCATTCCCAGCAAGGATAAGCCCTGCATACATGCGTGCGGAAATTGTTTTTGTGGCAAGGAGCGGGCTGAAACGCAAGGGATCCATTTCTGCGCAGGTAATGAACGTGGCTAATGCATCCTCGCGATTCCCTGTCATTAACAATATGCGTGCTCCTACATAATGCAGGGAGATAGCCCAGCGCCACGCGTGTGGGTTCTGACGGTCATAATTTTCATCAAATTTATTGATGGCAGAAATGAGTTTCTGTACATCCTGCGTATTAATAAGTCCTGATTCAAGTATTTGATAACTGAGAACACAAAGCGCAGCACCGTGGTCAGGGGAGCCTGGCGGCAGTTCATTTGCAATACTGACGCAAAATAAAATCAGGATATCCCGGTTCGCAATTCTTTCACCTAATTGCACCATGGTTCGATATATCCATGGATTAGCATAGTATTTCCCAAAATCAACCACGGTCGGAATAGCAGCATCCTGTTTGCAAAAAGGATTGCTATAAGGAATGGATTTTGCGCTTCTTGGATCTGCGCAGGCGGAAAAAATCCACCATTCGGTTTCGATATTATCAGGCAAGGTAATAGGAACATGCCGAAGTTCACGCTTTCCATTACGCAGTTTAAAGCCGCCACCAGCCGTTTGAGCCCAGCGGTCTTCAATAATGAAATGCTTCCCAATAGCATGATAGAGTTTTTTCCAGTCAAATACGTGGTAATGGTAGGGATTAGGATCCTTGCCCGTTTCGTCGCACCACAAATTAGGCACGCTGCCAATAAGGCGGCCGTCCGGTTTAAGCACTCGCTTTACCTCTGTAAGAAAGAGATCGTAATCCTGCAAATGCTCAATAGTTTCAAATGAAACAACAACGTCAATGGAATGGTCGGGAATAAAAGCGAGCTTAGCGACATCGCAGGTATGATAAGAAATGGCAGGGTTTGATGCTGCAAAATTAGCGTTGGCATAAGCAACGGATGTTTCATCAATATCGACACCGATAAATTTTGCGCCTGGACTGCATGCGGCAAGTACGGCGGTGCCATAACCTAAACCACATGCTGCATCAAGTACGGTGTCGCCTGGTCTTATTTTAGAAGCGGCTAATACATAACGCGATACGTGTCCATCTGCGCGTCTGCCTGCTTCACGCAGCATATCCATATGTAAATCACGTGTCGCGAGCAACCATGATAAGGGGAAATCGTTTAGTGCCTTAGGTGCGACACGTTCAAAGAAAATCATGTTGCTGATTTTTTCATTTTCATATTCATGGTAGGGCGTATGTAACATACTCCGAGGGTGGTGCCGGAAGCCGGCCTCGATCGCGATTTTTTCCCAAAATAATCGATTGGCTTCAGCGCGTTGAGGCGGGATCATGTTGATAACATCGGGTGGAAAGTAGATGATGAGGTTGCGCTTAGTCAGTGAGTGTAGTGTTTTGAGTACGGCGGATAAATGGTCAGTGTTGAAATTAAAGAGCTCGATGCCGATGATGATCGTGTCAAAACTTTCAGGTTTGAACGGGTAATTGGAAAGCGAGCCATGAATAAAGCGGCCAGGTGCATAAGCAAGATTTTTTTCGATTATTTCCTGTGACGGATCCATTCCATAAGCGTCAACCGATCTTTTAAGTAAATCAAAAACAAGTTTGCTCTCACCACATCCAATATGCAAATAGCTGCCGATTCCGCAAATTCTTAAAATCGATTCTGCATCCCTGATCATGACTGGCTCCTGTTATCAAAATATTAAAATAATAATTACGCTCGACGCTTATATAAAAAATTCATGACGTCCCTGGTCTGGGGTGTGGCGAAAGCTGCGTTTTGTTTTTTGTGTATAAAATTAAAACCAGCCTGCGATAAAATGCTTGTCACACCATTTACTTGTTCTTGATCCGTGTCTATTAATTCGATGGAAACCGATCGGACGTTCTGGTTTGCAAATGTTTGTTTAGCACCTTTTACGATGTCTAACTCAATACCATCGACATCAATTTTAAAATGATTGGGGTAATTTAGCTTGAATTCATCAATAAAACTGTCAATGTCATAACCAATCATACCCTGTTTGAAAATGGGAACGTAAGGATTACCCCGAAAATCCAGATTGCTGCCAAAACTTGACATAGAAGTGCCAAACTCAATACTCGCGAGATTAATAGTGCTGACTGCTTTTTGATTTGACAGAGCAAGGCAAAGTGGCATGACCATGTCTTGGAGATTATTTAGCATCACATTAATACAGAGCTGGAGATAATTCGCAAAGTGGGGCTCGAAGGCAATGACGCGAATACCGCATTTTGCAGCATAAATCGAATAAATACCCACGTTTGCACCTATGTCCCATAATAATTCACCTGGCTTAAAGCTTTCGATCCATTCAATGGTTTCAGGTTCTTTTGCAAGTAATGTATCAAAACGCCATCCACTTCCGTTGGCTAAATAATGGATAACATGCTGCTTAAAGAATCCGGTTTTAATCTCGCCAAGACCCAGATTTGCAATCGATTTAGTCATACATACTCCTTTACCGATTTATATTCATGGCCTTTTTCATAAATGGTAAGTGCCAGTGTGTCTCGCCTGGATTCATGGTTAGCCAATTGTTTTACGCTATGCCAGCTTGTTTCAGTTCTGGCGAATGCATAAGCGGAGTTGGGCTTAAATAAATTCGTTTTCAATAAATAAAATTTGCCGTCAATTTTTTGGTGAAATGAAGTGCCTAGATGGATTTGAGTATGGTCTTTAGGGAGATAAAATTGCATGGTAGCGATTTTATAAGGCGCATCAGTATGAACATTTATTTTGTAACCAGCAAAGTCACGATATAAAATGGGCACTATCACCATTTCGGGCCAGCGAGGGCCGTAGCGATCGTTGATCCGATCCCGAAATTTTGAGACTAAAATTTTTAATAATTGTTCGGAAACAAATATATTTTTTAATTCCTTCCAAAAATCTTGGTCAGCTGATTTCATCCGTTTTATCGATTCATCTGAAAGGTCCAGCAATTTTCGTGTAATAGTTCCATCCGGAAGAACCGCATCAGGATGATTAATGAAATCATAGTCATGATCCGCCGGCAAATTAGCCAAAATTTGTGAATAGAGCGAAGGCGGCAAAATATTTTCCATATAAATATTATCCGAGGGAACATGGTCGATGGGTGCCATGGTAATTTTATTCGTTAATCGGTCTAAGACGGACTGCATGGTTATTCTCCTGATCTATGACGCAGACTGTAAGACAATAGGTCTGAAAACAAGCCGCACAAGATAATTTTTATTATTCAGTTTCTTAAGCGCCGGAATCACAACCGAACTCAGCGTTGTCTCGCATTCATAAAGTTTTCCACCTTTATGCGTCATGTCATTGAATACTAGCGATTGCCAACAATCTTCTGCATAAAGTGACTCGGTTTTCTTCAGGAATGAATTGATTGTAATGATTTCGGCACTTTCAAACTGTATCCACCGATATTTTTTTCCTAACAATATGCCAGTGTGAAAACCATGATTACTGATGGGAACAGTGAGTGAATAATAACCATCATAAGTTAATAATGCTTCAACTGTTGCTGTACTGGAATCGTCTCCATTTAATGCCACCACTTGAATGGATTCTCGTCTCAGACTCATATCCTTAAATCTCAAATCAATGCCAAAACGATGTTGAGCCATTAAGGTCATGACCAATTCAAGTCCGGCTGAACGTAATTCAGCCGGATAATTGGTTCGCATTGTTTTTTTATTTTTCTCCATGAATGAGAAAAATAATCCGCGCTTACGCAAACTGGTTAGTCCCTCAGCTGGGTTAAATACTTGCAGCACATCGTGTGTTCCTAAATTCAAGTCAAACTGAAAAGATTCTAGATAATTAACTTCATTTTCAGTAGGCAGAAAAATAAATCGTCCCAGTTCTGCCATTGCTGCTTCACGCAAAACCGTTAATGGTAAGTGTCCTGTTTGATCAAAAAAGGCTTTTGCATCTTTTATAAAGTGAATACATTCTTTTTGAATTTTATCTAGCTTTTCATATTGGTTTTTTTCAAACCCGGATTCAGAATAGATAGGGCGGCCCTGCTGATCATAATCAACGACGCTTTTTTCATTAGCCGTACAAATTTGTTCGAGAATGGCAATGTAGGAGACCAGGGAAAGCATGGCTCTATCATCACACCACGATGGATCGAGAAGACCACGGCGTGATGACTCCCAAGCGGGGATGTCTAATTCAATAAGATATCGGCCTAGAATTTCTACCCCTAATTCTTCACGAAAGACGGGCTCTAGCTTTCGTTGAGCAGTGCCAGAGTAACCTAAGTCCACAAATAACAATGTGTCTCCCGGTTTTAAATCAATTTCGTTCTCTAAATAACGGATTAATCTCTGGCGATATGCGGAGGAAAGTTTCAAGATTATATTTTGAATATCCTCACGATGGATAAGATCGATAAATTCTGCTAAGGGACTTTCCGATTGCTCCGTCACCTGGACAAGAGGTTCAATAATTTCCTGCGGCAACAACAGCTGGCGCGCAATATCACGGAATCTACCAGAGAACAAAACTTCAGCCAAGTATTGATCAATATCATCTCGCGTCCTAAAAGTAGCGGCAAATGCTGCAAAGCGGCTGATCCGTATTTTTTTCCCAATGGGGCGGGCGGCAAGCGTTTCGCAAATAACGGATGGTAGATAAGCATCTCGCATAAGAAACAAAATTTTTGGGTTTTTTCCCTGATTTTTTAGTGTTTCAACTTCGTTAAGGATAAATTGTGCAAATGAATACATGATAGGTCCAATGGACGCATAGCCTACAATTTTTTCTGGCGTATCAATAGGAGTACTTGCCAATATTGCACGAAAAGGCGTGAGCATTGGCTGAGTATGGCGATTTGCAGGGTTGAAAATAGCTGCTGATGCCGCATACAATCGCTGAAGATCATTAACATTATTATCATGATGGAGTAATTGCAGCGATTTTATTCCATATTTTTTGGCTGCTTTGAAATCTGCGTTGATATCGTCACCTATATGTAGAACGTTTTCAGCCGTGCAGGAAAGTTTATCCAATACCTTCGCATATAATCCATTGGTTTTAGATAGACCGTATTCACAAGAACAAAAAATGTGATCAATGATATTGATGATATCTGATGGCAATCGATGAGCGAGAAGTCGACGTAATTCATTTTCTTTAAAGTAAGTATTACTTACAATAATAATTTTGATGCCGCGCGAGTGTGCCTCGCGCATTAGACTAAGCATGGGCGGAAAAGCATAGCATACGTCCATTTCGACTTCTAATTCGGATTCGGCAAGATCGTTTAATTGTGCTGCGGAGAGCGCTGGATAACCTGCTTGATATATATCATGTAAATTTACTTCAGAAATTTTATCTTGAATAACTTTCAAGTTACGTGCCTGGGATTCCAATCGAGCACGCAGTAAGGCATTAAGGCCGATGGATTTAAACGCGGGCTTTTGCTGCAACTTATAAAATACATCAATAGGCGTAACTGTTCTGCGCCAAAGCAGCGTGTCGAAGCAATCGAGAGAGAGTACTTTAATTTTGCCGGCATAATAATTAAGAGCGGCGAGAAGATCGGCAGGGAATATTTTTTCATTTAGAGCAGATTCGTATCGCTCATCCAGTTCGATAGTGCTTTCCATAGCTGTCATCCTGACATTCTGCTTTTATTCTAACATACACCAGTGCCAAAATGGCTGCAATTTCTCCCCCTCCTGATAACATTTTTTCATGAATGAGTAGTTCCTCTGCATGCATCATGAGAGTAATATAATAATTCAGGACAGTTGTTTTTACACAGGTCAGTGTATGAAAATACAGTCGAATAAACACGATGGGCAAGGTCAAGTAATGAGTCAGGATAATTTAGCCGCTCCCATTGCAGCAACATCTCTGGATTTAGTGTTTAATCTGCTTTTACAGATTTACAATGAATCGCCGCATCCCCAAGCAGATTCACCGCATAAACCCATCTCGCTGACTTCTGATCAGCAGAGTGATTTGCTACAAACTCCGGAGATAAATCATAACGATAGCTATACAAGCACAATTCTTTTTGATATGCAGCGGATGATAGCGAATGAAGTAAGCAAGCAATTTGATAAGCAGATGACTATAGAAAATCATCCGACAGCTGTTGCTTCGCCACTTAATGTGACGAATAAGTTGCTTGAACCGGATCATATAAATCCCACTCCAGCGCCAATAGATAGTAAAACCAATCCGCCCATCCCATCACCGTTCGCGCAGCAGAAGCAGAATTTTGAAGTGAATCAAATTGATAGCACTGCGTTATCCCCAGAAATAAAAAGTATTGCATCCAAAACTAAATTAGCAGATGAGATATCTGTTGGCGATTTGCTGCAAGAGTTTACCAACTTGAATTTAAAACAAGTGCCAAATAAATTACCTGAAGCCAAGCCATTGGATATTAAAACGCCTTCCGCTGATTTAGATTCTCAAATAGAACCAGTTAAACATGGAATTAATTTATTAATTAATAGAGAAGCTTATTCTAGCCCTTCTAAGTCGCAGCACGAAATTCAGCTGCAAACTGACAATATTTCCCCAAGTATGGCTACCCAGCATGAATCGCCCTATAAAACAGAAAGTTATCTAGCAGATAAGTATAAAGAAGCATTAATGAATTTAGGCCATTTAATCAATAGTCAAACTACACAAGCTGCTAACCGCTCTGTCCAGGGGGATCCGACAAATGCTAAGCTGATGACGGCAAGCCACTATGATCCATCACACTATGATTTAAAAATTGAGCTTGCTCACTCTTCTGCTTTAAACACGCAATTAAAAGAAGGTTATGATGCGAAAATTAAACTATATCCGCCTGAATTGGGCCACATTTTGGCGAAACTCAGGATCAATAAAAATAATGTAGATTTGCTTATTCTGACCGAAAATAATCAGGTTAAACAAGTTGTTGAATCCAACTTGCCATTGCTTAAACAGCATTTTCATGATCAGGATATTAACCTGACGAATATACAAGTACAAACTGCACAAGTCAGCGATAGGAGCCAAGATCACCACCCGCAGAATCGTGGGCAACCTCAAGCCTATGACCATGATCATCCGCCAACTTCAACTCAATTATCAGAAAAAAAAGATCAAAAACAATCAAGTAGGACACTTGTTGATACCTATGCTTGAGATGTCATTTAAGAATTTTAGTAGGATGCCGATAGCTATTATGAGGATATAAAATTACAAAGGAGAATCCCATGGCTATTGTAATTAATACTAACGTGAGCGCGTTGCTTGCGCAGAATTATCTGACGTCGAACCAAGCGGGGCTTACCAAGGCAATGCAACGATTATCTTCCGGTTTGCGCATTAACAATGCAGCAGATGATCCGGCGGGTATGGCTATTGCTGTCAGTATGGGTCAGACCTCCTCATCTTTGAGCCAAGGTGCCCAAAATGGTCTAAATGGCGTATCGCTGGTGCAAACAGCTCAAAGTGCGATGAATAATATATCAAATATTCTTCAACAAATGAGCACATTAGCTTCTCAAGCTGCTACGGGTACATATTCGTCAACTCAGTTAGGCAACTTGAACACGACATTCCAAGCCCTGTTAGACGAAATTGAACGTGTTGCGCAGAGCACGCAATTTAACGGAATCGATCTATTAAATGGCACGACAAGCTCCATTACTATCCAAGTCGGTGCAAATAACACATCGAATGACCGTCTAACTATTACTCTGGAAGAACTTACCACAGGTTCTTCTGGATTAAATATAGCGAGCTTGGATATTTCAACCAATAGTGGTGCACAGACAGCTATTGATACATTACAGACTGCTGTTAGCTCGGTTACCACGGCATTAGCGCAAGTCGGTGCAAACGAAGTTAACTTGACTGCAGCTGTTAGCAATAACAATGCATTGGTGGCAAGTCTTGATGCTGCAAAATCGCGCGTGCAAGACGCTGACTATGCATCTGAGAGCTCCATGTTGGCGAAATTTAATATCTTGACGCAATCTAACATTGCTATGTTAGCGCAAGCTAACGCGCTGCCTGGAATGGCATTGCAATTACTGAGATCATAATACAGTAGGAATCTGGGCACCGCTAGGTGCCCATGATATTTAAAAATATATAGTTATCAAGGACATGACTATGCCATCTAGCTGGATTGAATCAATTGATGTTAATGCTTATGTCGAACAACTTATGAAGCGTGAAGTAAATCAAATCAATAAAGTTACGCTGAATAAAACCAATCAATTAAATGATACGCAAAGTGCGTTAAAAACACGCCTGAGCGCGTATACACAAATTCAAACGCTATTAGATGCACTTCAAGACAAGATTGAAAGTTTAACAACTACTTTTAATCCTACTTACCAGGCAACATCTTCCAACACCGATGCAGCAACGGTGTCAATTGATGGAACAGTGACGCCTGGCATGCATGTATTGAATGTAACACAACTTGCGCAAGCTGAAAGCGTGGCATCAGGCGTCTTCTCAAGTGATAATACTGCGCTAAACATGACAAATACAGTCACTATTAGCATTGGTTCAGATAATATTGACATTGAAATTACCTCGGATGATACCCTGCAAACTATCGCCAATAAAATCAATTTGAGCGCTTCGACCAATGATTTAGGTGCTGCTGCATCTGTTATTTCAACTGGTACAGGGCAGTATAGATTGGTGATCTCATCTACTCAATCAGGTACGGCAAACCAAGTAAATATTTCCGAAACAGGAACGGGATCGGACGCGCTTAATATCTCAACAGGGCCGGGCGGGACGGGTACTGTACTGATGACAGCTGCCGATGCCCAGTTTGAGCTGGATGGATTGTCATATACTTCATCAACTAATTCAAATTTGATAGCGGGCTTGAACATTACTTTATTAGGCACAGGCAGCAATATTTCAATTTCGGTCACCGAATCAAACCAAATAAGCAAAGTAGCAGCGGAAGTCCAGAATGTTGTCAATGCATATAACGATATAATGGTTTCAATAGCAAAAACAAAAGCCACAAATGCATTGCCGGATTCCACGCTTGTCATGATTCAGTCAAACTTAAAAAATTTGGTTAGCGCAGATACACTGACTAGTTTGGGCATCATTCCTGTTCCATATAACGAGGTTGAGACATTTACTATTACTTTGCCAGATGGAACAATTCAAACGATGTATCCCACAGGAATGCTAAAAATTGCTGATGATCCGGTAACGGGCGAAACATTTGAGACAAAGCTCACGGCAAATTATGCGAATATTAAATCCCAATTAGTGGGAACGAGTGGCGTTTTTACAGAGCTAAATAGTCTGCTTGAGCCGTCCACAGGCGATATCTGGAAAATATTGAATGATACACAATATGGCGGTATTCCGCTAACCAAGAAGCAAGTGGATGATTTACAAGAGCAGATTGATGGTATAAATGATAATGCAGATAGGCTGAAAGAAGGCCTTGTGATGAAATATGCCAAACTGGATTTACTTTTAGGCCAATTACAAGTCACAAGCCAATACCTTTCCCAACAGTTGTTAGCGATGAATAACAATAAGTGAGGAAAAAATGAATACTTCTCCTGCTATCTATAGTGAAATTGAAATTACGACTGAAGTTATGTCGGCATCACGCCACAGACTGATACAAATGTTATTCGAAAAATGTCTGCAACAAATTCAATTAGCCAAGGCATTTGTCAGTAGTAATGAAATGGATAACCGGAATAATTGTATTAAAAAGGCCAATGAAATCATCCTTTACTTACGTGCATGCTTGAATTTTCAGGAAAAGAGCGCGGTTGATCTGGCTAACTTGCTTGATTCAAATTATGTTTTTATAGAAAAATGTTTACTTAATGCCATGCTAAAAAACGACGAAGCTTACTTGGACATCGCGCTGATAGTAATAAATAATATAAAATCAGGATGGGACGAGATAGGAAAAGAATATAATCAGGAGAAATAATGACAGATATCAATCAAAATTTCGAAATATTATGCAACGAAATTGATCTTGTTACGCTAGAGATTGTCAGAAAATTAGAGCAAGAAGAACTTAACGATGTCGACTCGTTGATTGCTAGGCGATTAAAGATGCTTGCTGACATCATGATAGCAGCAGGTAATAGAGATGAGTTAAAAATCTATTTAGTTAAGCAGAGGCAACACAATGATTTAATTACCAAAATCATTAATGACAAGCAGGAAGAAATAAGAAAGGTCATTCGCAATATCAATCACGTCAGCACCTATCTTCATAACGCATTAGATGCAAATAGATAATTTACATTAAATTCTTATAGCGCACCATTATTTCGTAGGATTCACAAATACATAAGGTTGCGTATTGGTGTTAGAGTTGCAATTATTATCGGTAATATAGGGTTTCTTTTCGCCGGTTGTATAGGTAGTGCTATTTTGGCTTTGATAAACGCCAGCAGGCGGCACGCGCGGGTCGTAAATATTGTTTTGATTGGCTGGAGGGCATTGTGGTACTACCACTTGTTGTGGTTGCCCTGTGTTAGGATTGTTATTCATATTTACATTGATTTGATCAGCGTATGCAGATGAATAGCTAACAATAAGGCCTAAAAAACAAGCAAGCTCACATAAAATTTTGGTTTGCATGTGTTCCTCGCTTTACCCATTCTATTTTTAAATTTTACCATACTCCATATGGCAATAGATTGCCGCATCCGGCAATAATTTTTAATTTAAGTTTTTATAAATCCAGCCGATATTATCAAAATCCCATCAAATCGGCTTAATTTAGTTACTATCATCAAATTTTTGATTAGTTTTTTATATAAGCTAAGCTTGGCACGGAATTTGCAATATATAAGGCACGCAATAGGAGATAAGGTATGGCGGACAGTCTATACGGTTTATCTGAGAGGGCATTGGTGCTATGCGAAGAACGTGCCAATCTGTTATCAAGTAATATTGTTAATAGCGCAACACCGCATTATAAAGCACGTGATATCGATTTCCACAAGCTGCTACAGGATGCTTCTAATCAGGCTGATGCATTAGGTGTATCTGACCCAAAACATATAAAAACAAATGGAACTGATGGGTCTTTGCCAGTCCTTTATCGCGTGCCAATGCAATCAAATCTTGATGGCAACACCGTGGATGAAGATATTGAGCGTAAAAACTTTATTCAGAATGCGCTTAATTATCAGGTTAATTTGACCTTCGTTAAAAATAAAACAGACCAAATCATGAAGGCGATCAAGGGAGAGTAAGTATGATTAATTCGTTAGATAAAGTTTTGACCAATGCTTCAAGCGGATTAAGCGCACAAAGCATTCGTATGAACACCATTGCAAGTAATCTTGCCAATGCCGGAAACGTTGGTAACAGCAACGAAACAACTTATCACAAGCGATATCCTATTTTCAGTGAAGTCACAAGTGAAATCGTTGGCTTAAACTCGGATGATCAACCCGTAGGCGGCGTGCGAGTGACTGACATAAAAAGCAGTACAAAACAACTAGAGCGTCGATATGATCCGGATAATCCGGTTGCAAATGAAGAGGGTTATGTTTATTTAAGCGACGTTAATTCAATCGAAGAAATGACTAACATGATTGCTGCATCAAAAGAATATGAAGCCAATGTTGAAGTCATCAACACAACAAAAAATCTGATTACACAAGCAATTAATGTTCTGAAAGAATGAGGAAATAATGACTACCATTAATAATGTGAATAACTTAAACAATGAAACCTTGGGCGCTAACAAGGGATATGCTAGCGGTAAGAAAGAGTTGACACCGGATGATTTTATTACTTTGTTTTTAAAACAACTGACATCCCAAAATCCTCTGCATCCTGCGGATAGCAGCACCATTTTGCAACAAATGGCTGATATCAGTTCCATTAGTGCATCCAAAGATACACAAAAAACTTTAAAAGAAGTACAGCAAAATATTAATTACAGTCTTGCAACCACACAGCTCTTGACTGCTACACAAATGATCGGAAAAAAAGTGGAAGTCCCGAGCGGAATCAGCCCACTAACAAAGGAAGAAGGACTATCCGGTTCAGTCATGCTGCCAGCTGCAGCAACAGATATCAAAGTAACGATCAAGGATGAGGCTGGGAAGGTAGTGAAAGAATTGACGCTCGAGCCTGCTAAAACAGGGGGTCTAGTAGAATTTAAATGGGATGGGTTAAAGGACGATGGAACGATGTATGATCCGGGTTACTACCAGATTTCAGCTAAAGCCGTCATAGATGGAAAGGAAACACCAATTAATACGGCAGGTGCTTTCAAGATCAAAAGTGTTGCCACAAACCAAATGACAGGTGAACTAATTCTTAACGTAGACGGTTTGGGTGGACTAGGATTAAACGATATCATCAAAATATTATAGGAGAAATGCCATGGGTATTGGAAATATCGCCACGACTGGCATGCAGGCAGCAATGACTAATATGGAAGTCATCAGTAATAATATTGCTAACTCAAATACCTTCGGATATAAAGGATCCTATGCCAATTTTGCCGATATGTATCCATCAGGCAGTAATGCTTCAAGTGTGCAAGCTGGTTTGGGTGTTAGCGTTTCAGGGATACAACAGGATTTCTCACCAGGCGGGCCCACACCCACCGGCATTGCATCCGATTTAACGATTACAAATGACGGTTTTTTTGTTTTAAAAGACGCATCAAGCGGGCAGACCAGTTACAGCCGTTTTGGCCGGTTTAATTTCAATCAAGGTTATTTCATGGTGGGCAATCAGCGTTTGCAAGGATTCCCGGCTGTTAATAATACTATTCCACCTGGCAGCACGCCAACGGATTTATACATTAATACAGCGTCGATACCTGCTCAAGCAACGGGTACTATTACTCAGCAGCAGCTTAATTTGAATGCGAGCGATAGTGTTCCATCTACTACTCCTTTTGATCCTAACGATCCAACCAGTTTCAATTTTTCAAGCACGGCAACTGTTTATGATAGCCTTGGATCAAGTAATACGTTGAATTTATATTATGTCAAAACAGCAGCAAATGAATGGACAGTGAATGCGTATGTCAATGGCACATCAGTGGGTACAGGTTCGTTGACATTTTCAAGTGACGGTACGTTAAGCAGTGCGACGGGATTAAGCAATTTAAGTTTCTCGCCGACTTCAGGCGCAACTTCGCCGCAGGTTTTCTCCGTTAGCATGACAGGCGCGACACAATATGCCAATCCTTACACGGCAAATCCTTTTAGTTCAGATGGTTATGCTGCGGGCAATTTCACGGGTTATACGATAGATAAAAATGGTAAGGTGACGGTCAATTATAGTAATAATCAAACGACGGTTGCCGGTCAAATTGCGCTTGCCATGTTTCAATCGCCGCAAGGATTACAAAATGTCGGAAACATGTCGTGGATTGCAACAAGCGATTCGGGC
Organism: Aquicella lusitana; assembly: GCF_902459475.1. Taxonomy (NCBI): domain Bacteria; kingdom Pseudomonadati; phylum Pseudomonadota; class Gammaproteobacteria; order Legionellales; family Coxiellaceae; genus Aquicella; species Aquicella lusitana. The sequence goes on from NZ_LR699116.1 coordinate 25,248, forward strand.
GAACCTAATGTTAATCAAGCGAATAGTCAAAATGGTATTCAGCAAGCCGCACTCGAAATGTCAAATGTGGATTTGGCTTCTGAAATGGTAAGTCTTATTACAGCGCAAAATATTTTTCAGGCGAACGCGCAAGTGGAGCAGGTTTATAACCAAGTGATGCAGACTGTTACCAAACTGGCGTAGCAGAATGAGGAATGAATCATGGTAGACAAGGCCCTATTTATTGGCTCAAGCGGTGCAAAGGATTCCATGCATGAATTGGAAATCCTCGCAAACAATCTTGCGAATATAACGACCACAGGTTTTCGTGCAGACCATGAGGTCATCAAGCAAGTGCCGATTAATGAAAATAATAAACAAACTCGATTTTATTCATCTGTCGATAAAAGTTTCTCAAACTTTGAACCTGGACCTATTACAGAAACTGGACGTGATCTCGATGTGGCTATTTCTGGCCAGGGTTTTATCGCAGTCCAGTCCAAATCCGGTCAAGAAGCGTTTACACGGGCCGGAGATTTGCAGCTTAAAAATGGTTTTCTCACCACCCAGGCAGGCGATCTGGTTTTAGGTTCGAGCGGTGTCGTTAACGTGCCCGATCAAGCACAGCGCATCGCCCTTGGGCAGGATGGAACAATAACCGTCAAAATTGCCGGCCAGACGGACATGGTTAATATAGACCGTATAAAATTAGTTAATCCTGATATTAGCAAACTGCACAAAGGGATTGATGGTTTGTTTTATCTGGCTGAAGGGGAATCAGCGCGCCAGGATAATTCTGTCAGGGTACGTCCCGGTGCGTTGGAAGGCAGCAATGTTAATGCGGTCGAGGCATTAACGGACTTGATTGAATTATCCCGTCGTTTTGAAATGCATACGCATTTAATGAAAGATTTTAAAGATAATGCTTCAAAAGCTAATCAAATTTTATCGTTGCCAAGATAAAGTGAGAGGGGGAAAAACAAATGGATCTCGCATTAACAATCGCAAAATCTGGCCTGGAAGCGCAACACAAAAGTATTGAAATTATCAGTAATAATCTCGCCAACGCGAGTACGCCCGCGTATAAAAAAAGCCGCGCTGTATTTGAAGATCTTCCTTATGAAGTCATCAAACAGCCGGGTTCAGCGACGTCGCAAGAAACCAATTCTACATCTGGGTTTGTCATCGGAACAGGTACAAAGCTCGTAGGAAATACAAAAGTCTACACGGATGGTTCTCAAACATTTACAGGCAGGCAGCTTGATCTAGCCATTTCAGGACGCGGGTTTTTGCAAGTCGAATTGCCAAATGGCGGTGGATTTGCTTATACGCGTGCAGGTTCACTGACTACCAATGACCAGGGGCAATTAACATTGCCGAGTGGTTACATTGTGCAACCCCCTATCACGTTACCACAAGGCTATCAGAACTTGACCATTAGCAAAGATGGCGTGGTTTCCGCGACAACTGAAAATTCGACAACTTCGCAACAGCTTGGCCAAATCCAACTCGCTGATTTCATTAATCCGGACGGCTTACAACCTATAGGCGAGAATTTGTATCTTGAAACCACATCGAGCGGTACAGCGACTTTGAATAATCCAGCCGCAAATGGCATGGGATCCATCTATCAAAATTTCATTGAAGGATCTAATGTGAATGTAGTTGAAGAAATGGTCAACCTGATTGAAGCGCAGCGTTCGTTTGAAGTTACCTCGAAAGCAGTTTCGGCGGTTGATAATATGATGCAATACCTTAGCAGGGAAGCATAATTTATTTCATGAGCATATTAACCAGGTTAAAAAAAACCGTTTTTTTGTTGCTTTTTTTTTCATTAGGCGGCTGTGCGCATATGTTGGATGATTGGGGTTTGCGGGATGAAACAGTGCTTCCTCCCGCTTATCCTGTCGATGAGCCACCACCACCGAAGCAACATGGATCAATCTATCAGTCAAATTATGCCATATCACTTTATCAAGATCATATTGCCCGCCGTATAGGCGACATACTGACCGTAAAACTGGAAGAATCCACACAAGGTGAAAAAGCAGCCCATACTAAAACTAACAAAATTTCCTCAATCGATACAAATAATGGCTCAACTTCAAACAATCCTAGCACAAATGGTGGCGGGTCATTGCGTCCCGTGTTTTTTGGGCAACCAGCGCAAGCGCTCATTTTTAACATGGGCAGTGACATGGAGTTCGATGGCAAGGGACAAACTAATCAATCAAATAGATTGCGCGGCACGATTTCAGTAACGGTGGTGCGAGTTCTGTCAAATAATAACCTGATTATTCAGGGCGAATCCTGGGTGGTAATCAACCAGGGACGTGAATATATTAGATTGACAGGTATTGTTCGTCCTGAAGACATTGATGCTAACAACACTGTGTCATCGCAACGCATTGCCAACGCGCGCATTAGTTATAGTGGAACTGGGCAAGTTGGTAATGCATCGCGTGGTGGCTTGATAACACAGTTATTTACAAAATTCTTTCCTTTCTAGGGAAGCGCCAAATTTTAGAAGTGAGGTAGTTATGAGCGATATCATGCGCATTGGGATATCAGCATTGATGGCTTATCAATCCGCCTTGAATGTAGCCAGCCAGAATATTGCAAACGCCGATACACCTTATTTTAGTAGAAGAGAAATAAATTTCACGGAATTTCCATTTGATTCGGGCGTGAATGTAAGTGATGTCAGGCGAATTGTTGACGAAACCGCGAATCGGTATGCGCAAATCAGTAATAGCGATTACTCGAAATGGTCGGTATATTTGCAGCAACTAGGTAATTTTGAACCTTTATTTGACGATAATACGACAAATATAGGAAAATTTATTACAGATACGCTCGGCGCATTGCAGCAAATCGAAAATAATTTTAACCCTAACAATCGTGCACTGTTTATGAGCAAGCTTGCTGCACTTTCGCAACAATTTCAAAATATTAATGGCGAAATTAATCGTCAAACTCAAAATGTTAGTTTGTCTTTGCAAACGGAAGTAAAACAGGTAAACAACCTGTTGGGCAGCCTCGCTGAAATTAATAGAGAAATTACCGGATCGGGTGGGGTTGAACGCCCTGATTTGCTTGACCAGCGTGAGGCGCTCGTACAGGAGCTGGCAAAATACTTAAACTTTACGGCTAGTGTAGATCAAAATGGAAAATTAGACATTAGCTTAAGCAATGGAATGTCGTTATTATCAAGCAATCCGCCGGTAGAATTTGTAACTTTGACGGATCCTGCTAATCCTACTAATCTTAATATCGGCGTGAAAAACGGGACAACAACCATTGATGTTACGCAGCTGATTACGAGTGGCGAGATTGCTGGGTGGATCAATTACAGAACAAACGGATTAGCTGCCGCACAGGCTGCGCTAGGCAGATTGGCGCTTGCTTTTTCTGATAAATTGAATACCCAGAATAAATTGGGTATTGATGGAAACGGTAATCTCGGTGGAAATATTTTTGCGAATATTAATACTGCCAGCGCCATGGCTAATCGCGTCATAGCAAACAGTAACAACGCTGGCAGTGCTAGCATGACGGTGAATATTGATGATACTAGTCAGCTAACAACAAGTGATTACCGGCTGAGTATTGGTGCGTCTAATACGTATGTCTTGACTCGGTTGAGTGATAACACCGTCGTTAGCAGTGGTACCATTTCTTCTTTCCCTCAGGCGGTTACAGTGGATGGATTCACCATTAACGTCAATAGCGGAACCTTATCAGCTGGAGACCAATATTTAATATCGCCGACATACGGTGCGGCTAATAACTTGGCGTTGGCTATCACTGATCCTTCACAGCTAGCTCTCGGATGGCCGGTCACTGCAAGCGAAGGTACGAAACAGCCCGGCAGCAATGGAACGATCGAAGTTAAAGATATTACCGATACAACCACTAGCGATTTTTCGATTCCTAAGCAACTGAATCCACCAATAGAAATTCGCTTCACTTCCTCAGGCGGTATCGTTCAGTATAGCCTGTACAATGCTACTACAAGTACGCTGATTGAAGGGCCCATTACATACGATCCCACGAGTGGCGCAAATATTTTTCCGACGCCTGCTAATTATGATCCAGGTTACCGAGTATCAATTTCAGGAAATAACATTCAGGATGGCGATACTTTTAATATTGCATATAACACTAACAGTGCCAGTGATAACCGTAATGCAAGAACAATGGTGCAATTATATCAGCAGGGAAGTTTGCTAGGTGCAGATGGGCGATTAATTACATTTAATCAGGGTTATAACTTATTGGCTAGCGACGTATCCGTGAAAACCAATGAAGCGGCAGCGCGATATGAAACAAGTGCACGGGTGAGAGAGCAAGCAGAAGAAAGGCGAGACCGAATTTCAGGTGTGAGTCTTGAGGAAGAAGCGCTCAATCTGGCCCGTTACCAGACAGCTTATCAGGCGAGTGCGCAAGTACTCGAAATTGCTAAATCAGTATTTGATACTATTATTGCCATTACGAGGGGGTAATCATGCGTATCCCGACGTTTCGTCAGTTTCAGCATCAAGCGGATATGATTTCCAAACAATTTGACCAAATGAATCGTCTTTTCATGCAGGCATCATCAGGAAGAAAAATCCAGTCTTCGTCAGAAGACCCTGTTCTAGCCAATCAGATTAAATCCAATGAAACCTTCATTGACCATATGTCAAATTATTACAATAATAGCGTATTAGCTCAAAATCGTTCGAAATTATTCCAGACTTCAATAGAAAACTCCGTAAACATAGTGGGCGATATTCAGACACTCATAAAAAAAGTGCAAAGTGATATTTTAAGCGATGGGGACCGCGCGAGTATTGCTGAACAACTTGAAGGTGATTTAAAAACGCTACTGACTTATGCAAATATTACTGATGGTGACGGAAATTACATTTTCTCTGGATTTAATACGAATACCGTGCCGTTTGTTCAGGTCAATGGCCGTTATCAATACCAGGGTGGCCTCAATCAGGCTATGATTGATATTGGTCCTAATATAAGTACCTTATATTACGAGTCCGGTTTTAAAGTTTTTGGCGACATTTTCCTGGGCAATGGGACTTTTACGGTTAATGCCTCTGCTACTAACACAGGTACAGCATCAACTAGCCCGGGTAGCGTGGTTGACCAAGTAAATTACGTTGCTGATACCTATACTTTAACCCTTGTTACTAATAGCGCCGGTCAGCTCGCTTATCAAGTAATTGGCGCGGCAAGTGGGCAGGTGATTCCGCCGCCGCCTGCAACTATTCCGGACGATGCGCCGGCTTACATTCCCGATTCAGATATAACTTTTAACGGCTTGAGCTTTAATATTGGCGCTGGTGCTAATGTGGGAGACGTATTTACTATTCAACCCAGCACACAACAGAACGTTTTTGAGACTGTGCAAAACCTTATTACGACCCTCAAAAACCCCGTAGGGAATAAAGGTAATTATAATCAGGCGCTATCGCAATTAAGCGCATCCATCGGCCAGGTTTCAACACATCTAACTACCTATCTAAGCCAGGCAGGAACCAGAGGCGCGGCGGTTGACAGCCAGATTAAAAATAATGATACCATTATTAATAACTATAAAATTGCTTTAAGTGGTTTGGCGGATGCGCACATGGACCAAGTCTATTCGGCCTTGGCACAAAAGTCAGTGGCCCTTCAGGCGACGCAGGCGAGTTACATAAAGCTGCAGGAAACGCTTATGCAAATTTTAAGATTGTAGGGGTGTTTAAAATATAGCCTGTTGAGATGGCGTATTAAAAGCGGTTCTAATTTGAGCGCTGTTGAGGTAGTATGAAATGAGAGAATGAGGGATTATGGACGATTCAAATATTTTATCAACAGATGAAGTTGATGCTTTGATGAAGGCTGCTCAAGACAAAGATACGGACTTGAGCAAGCTTCTAAGCCGCGCCAGCACCACCGATGAAATAGAATCCCTGAATTATAAAGCCATTTCTAATATTGTTGAACTTACGTGGGCAGAATGCGAAAAGATTTTTTCAAATTTTATAAGAAAAAAAGTTATTATTCGCACAAAAGAAACGAAATTCGGTAAGGTAGCGGAATGCCTTGAAGGGAAAACTGAAAAACACGTCTACAGTATATTTCGTATCATGCCGAATGAGTACTACTGCCTAGTTGCCCTGCCTCTACCCTTATTGCACCAAATGATAAGCGCACTCTATGGCGGTTCTATTAATGGAAAAGATGCTGTTATTGAAGCTCCCGGCAATATAGGGATCATTATTGCAGAAAAAATAAATGAATTAATCATGGAGGGTTTTATTCTGGCTTGCAAGGATTATGGCCAGGTCACAAGCGAATTATTTAAAACGATTACACTGCCCAATTTGATATCGAAACTGAGTATGGAAGATGAAGTATATTCGATGGAATATACAGTCACCATTGGTGATACGGAATCAGGTATGACAGCCTTGCTGCCCGTTGGTTTCCTGCAAAAATTTATTCCCAAAAATGAATTAGATAGTCCAGAATCCAAAAAAAGGTATCAATCATGGCGAAAGGCAATCGAAAGCCAGGTGGTTGATTCGTACGTATCGGTTGTGGCCACGCTTCCAGCGATAAATATAAAAGCAAAAGATTTACTTGCATTGAAAAACGGAGATGTCATTCCTATAAGCGATCCGACGGTAGTAGATATCTGCTTGAACGAAGTCAAGTTATTTAAAGCTTCCGTAGCGCAGGCGAATTCAATTCTTATTGCAAAAATAGTGGATGAGCGATAGAGGAATCGATTATGGCAGACAAAGAACCAGAAAATAACCCAAAAATGGAAAATAAACCCGCTAATGAAACTGCAAGTCCAAGTGCAAGTGAGAATGAAGCAAAGCAGAAACCCATAGAAAAAAATGACGAAAAAGGTGAAGACAAAACTACTGAAAATCTCTTGGATCCTGCCAAACTGGGTATTTTGAACGATGTATCAATCTCATTAACTATTGAGGTTGGCAGGGCGCAAATAAAAATACGTGATCTTTTGACATTGACCAAGGGTTCAATTATCGAATTAAACAAGTCCGCAGGTGAACCAGTTGATATATATGCAAATGGAAAATTGATTTCAATAGGAAACATCATTACAGCAAATGGCAAATATTGTGTGCGCTTAACCGCTATACCAGAAAGCAGCCATTTCGGAGCTGATCCAAATGGAAAATGAGTATACTCATGTAATATTTAACCTATTTATTGTGACATCACTGATCATTATTCTGTTTTTTATATTGAAAAAATTTAAGCTAGGCAGATACAAAAATAGCAGTTATATAAGGGTAATGCATGTATTGCCAATTGGCGCAAAGGAAAAAATATTATTTGTAGAAGTCAATAATACATTTATTCTGTTGGGCGTCACAGCTAATCATATCGAAAAATTGCATGTATTTGACAGTTTAAACACAGAAGAATTAAAAGAGCATACTGCAAACGATTATTTTTCCATTGCAGCCGGCATAAACTCAAGCAATAAAATGGAATGACAATAGCATCGAAAAGGATTTTCGATCTGGTATGAATAAAATAATCAATATAGTTATTATAATTTTTTTGTTTTTTTTATTCCCAGCTTCACTTGTCTATTCTGCTGAAGTGCAAACTATTCCATTTCTAGTAACCAAACAGGCCAACGGGGATGTTATGTATGGGTTAAGTATTAAAATACTTGCCTTCATGACGTTGTTAACCGTTTTGCCAGCTTTATTAATGACAATGTCTGCTTTTACAAGAATAGTTATTGTTTTAGCAATAGCAAGGCAAGCCATTGGTATTCCCAGCATACCAAGCAATCAAATTATTATTGGTTTGTCATTAATTATGACTGTTTTCGTGATGGCGCCCGTATTGGGAAAAATCAATGAGATGGGTGTGCAGCCTTATTTGCAGGGGAGTATCAGTGATCAGCAGGCTTTTGAAGTATCAAGCAATATTCTTAAAACGTTTATGTTAAAGCAGACACGCAAAGCTGATTTAAAATTATTTATGAATATATCCAAAACCAAGGTCGATAAGAAAAATGACTATTCAATGTTAGTGCTGGCACCTGCTTTCATCACAAGCGAATTGAAAACAGCATTTGAAATTGGTTTTTTAATATTTTTGCCATTCTTAATTATTGATTTGGTAATAGCGAGTATTTTGATGTCAATGGGCATGATGATGCTTTCGCCAATGGTTATTTCCTTGCCATTTAAAATTTTATTTTTTGTATTGGTCGATGGATGGACATTAATCGTTTCAAGTTTGATTACAAGCTTTAGAGTTTAATTATTATAAATATATTTGATGTTCAGACAGAGGTACGTGTATGAGCACAAAACTATTAGTAACGATGAAGCTTGATCAGCGTCTTGCAATGAACCAGCAGTTAAGACAGGCGATTGCCCTACTGCAATATAATACTATCGAACTCAAGCAAGTTATCCAGCAATATATCCAGTCTAACCCCCTCATCGATGTTGATGAGGAGCAGGAAACAGAGCCTATCTATAAAGCAGAAGAATATATCACTCATCACCAGTCTTATTCAACGATAAAAAGCAAAAACTACAATCAGCTTAATGAGAGCAATTTAATTGAAAATTACAGCAGGCAAAAGAACTTACGAGAGTATTTGATGGAGCAAACGCTATTATGCCGGTTCAATGAAACAGACCAAGTGATAGCTGAATCAATTATTGACGCTATAGATGAAAACGGATATCTATCCATGTCTCTTGAAGAGATACGAGATTCGCTAAACGATACCGTTAGTACAACAATTGATAACATGGAGTTTGTTTTAAAAAAAATCCAGACGTTTGACCCTTCAGGTGTAGGCGCTAGATCGATTAAGGAAAGTCTTTTAATTCAACTTAATGAAATAACGCTTCGGAATAAGTCATGGCATCTGGCACATAAAATCATTAATGACCTACCAGAAAATAATTCATTAGATACTATCAAAAAGTTGATTAAAAAATTGCAAATTGCAGACAATGATTATAAGGAAACTGCAGAACTCATTCGTAGATTGAACACTCATCCTGGTTCGCAATATGATTCTATTCATAACATTTATATTGAGCCTGAGTTATATGTCAAAAAAATTAGTGGCTCATGGCGTGTGTTTTTGGTAGATAGTGTTTTGACTCGAATTAAAATTAACAAATATTACCAGGAATTAATTAAAAAAAACAAAATAAACAATAGTTATTCTTCGTTGAAATCAGAGCTCGAGGAAGCGAGGTGGCTTGTAAACGGAATTAAAAAAAGAAACGATACACTTTTAAAAGTCGCATCGCATATTATAAAACTCCAGGAAGATTTTTTAGAAAATGGTCATGAGTATATGAAATCCATGAATATTATTGATGTTGCGAGTGCATTAGGAATCCATGAATCAACTGTATCACGCGTTACCACAGAAAAATTCATAGCAACACCAAGAGGTGTTATGGAGTTAAAAGCGTTTTTTCCATCCCATGTTAATACACAAGAAGGAAGTACCTGTTCTACGACGGCGGTAAAAGCATTTATCAAGGAAATTGTTGATAACGAAACAAAGGATCATGCGTTAAGCGATGATGAAATAACTGAGCTTTTGAGGCAAAAAGGGATAAAAATCGCAAGACGAACTGTGGCCAAATATCGGGAGTCTATGAATATTTTATCTTCATTCCAAAGGCAAATGCAACACAACGTATTAGAGTATGAAGACGAATCTGAGTTGATCCCTGATTTTGCTTAGTGCATAGAGTCTGATTAGCATTGTTGTTATTTATTTTTAAAAGATGGCATGGAATTTGCATATAATAAAATACAGATTTAAAAAAGGCTTCACTATGCGGTCACTGATATATCTATACTATATTATTTGTGTATTTATTTTATCGTCCGCAGTGTTTGCTGCTCGTATTAAAGACATTACTGCGCTGGCAGGAGTGCGTGACAATCAATTGGTTGGCTATGGTTTAATCGTAGGACTTGACGGTACGGGGGATAAAACTAATCAGGCACCCTTTACTGATCAGACATTTAAAAACATGCTGCTGGAATTTGGCATACGACTGCCATTCGATAGGGGCTCACAGCTGAAAAATGTAGCAGCTGTTGCCATCCATGCCAAATTACCGCCTTTTGCCCGCATTGGTCAGAAAATTGACGTAACCATTTTATCGCTAGGCAATGCGACGAGTTTAAGAGGAGGGAGTTTGCTAATGGCTCCTCTAAAAGGGGCGGATGGCAAAGTATATGCCATGGCGCAAGGTAACGTCGTTGTATCCGGCTTTGGCGCGCAAGGCTCTGATGGATCCAAAGTGACAGTAAATGTCACTAGCAGTGGGACCATACCAAATGGAGCTACAATCGAAAATACGATTGATACCCCTTTTGTGCAGCAGGGTGAAGTGACATTTGAATTAATCCGTCCTGATTTTACGACGGCATTGCGAATTGAAAAAGCGATTAATAAGGAGTTCGGGTATAAAGTGGCCGAAGCCCAGGACGCAGCGTCGGTAAAAGTCAACTTCCATCACATGGCTCTTAAGGGCGAAGGCGGTCTCTTAGATGAAGCAAGTGAGAAAAGAAGGTACGTCCCATTAATCTCGCGCATTGAAAATATTCAACTCAAACCAGCTGCAGTCGGTGCACGGGTAGTCGTTAATTCCAGAACAGGTACCATTGTTATTGGGGACAATGTGACAATTGCGCCTGTTGCTGTTTCGCATGGCAATCTTGCTGTCATTATTACAGAGCGACCCTACGTAAGCCAGCCAGAGGGATTTTCTGAAGGCAAGACAGTTCAGGGAGAAGCCTCAGATATTAATATCAACCAACAAAATAATCGGGCTTTTGTATTTGCTCCAGGGGCATCACTGAATGATCTTGTCGAAACAATTAATCGTGTTGGTGCTGCACCAGGCGATTTAATTGCTATTCTAGAAGCAATTAAAGCTGCTGGTGCTCTGAATGCAGATCTAGAAGTAATTTAAGGGAAGTACATGACTGATGACATTTTTTATAACACGCGGATTTATACAGACATTCAAGGGATAGAACGTTTACGCTATGATCAAAATCAATCCCGTGCCAAAAAAGAAATTGCGCAGCAATTTGAAGCGCTAATGATACAAATGGTACTTCGCAGTATGCGTGATGCAACTAATGCATTTTCAAGCGGTCTTTTTAGCAACAAACAAATGGAAATTTATGAGGATATGTTTGATAAACAGTTATCGCTTATGATGTCCAATAATAATATTGGATTTGCTAAAACAATTGAGGATAACATTGACCAGATGATGGTCGCAAAGCAGGAACAGCCACAGCAGTATACGTATGTCAGTAAAAATAATATTAAAGATAAATCAACCGCGATAACTTCAATAACGGATAAGGTACTTGAAAATAAAACAAGTGAACCTGCTTATGAATCTCAACAGGCTATTTTCCCTTCACCAGAAGATTTTGTCAGGAAGTTATGGTCCATGGCGAAAACAGCAGCAAATTATATCGGAGCGAAACCTGAGGTACTAATTGCGCAGGCTGCTCTCGAAACCAATTGGGGCAAAAATATTTTGGGCAGAGGCGGAGCGAGCCACAATTTATTCAACATCAAAGCAGATACAGATTGGGATAAAAAAGTTACTGTCGTCAATGCGATCGAATATAAAAACGGTATTCTGGTCAAGGAAAATGCGAAATTTAAAAATTATGACTCCTACATAGAAAGTTTTATGGATTACATTAATTTGTTAAAAGGAAACGTCCGCTACAATGATGCATTGAATAAGGCCTCTGATCCAGAACAATTTGTGCGTGCACTGCATAATGCTGGTTATGCGACAGATCCTAAATACGGGGAAAAAATATTAAAAATATTCTCTAGCCCTATGTTTAAGAACATAATTGGAAAACTAAAAAGTATTTAAGTTTGACAAAAACTGGCAGATATTATTAATGGCAAGGACATATAAATCGTATTGAGAAGGAGAAGAAAATGGTCAATGAGATAAAATTGGATAAAATTAACTCATATTATTCGTCTGACCGCACTACTCAAAACAATAGCCAGCCTTCTCCTAATACGGCTCAGAAGGATGTAGATGTAACTAACCATTTGAATGATCTTGTAAAATCAATTAATACTTACCAAGAGCCAGTAGGGGCGGCGTCATTAAATGCGTTAAAGTATCAGATTGAGCAGCATGAATATAAGGTAGATTTAGACCAGCTTTCAGACAGGTTGTTAAGCAGCGGATTGTTAACAATAGGTGATTAAATATGCAAACTAATACACTCCTTCTCTCAACTTTAAATGAGATGTTAGCCTGTTGTCGTGAGATCCATCATCTTTTAAAAGATGACAATAATCATTTTAAAAATGATCAATTTGACCTTGTTGATCAAAGTAATGCAAAAAAACTAGAGCTGACTGAAAAAATAAAGCGACTAGTAAACCAATTAGATGTAAAAGATCAAAAATATTTGATGGAGAAAGTAGCTGGGAACGCTCCTCAGTCATCTGGGCACGATGAAATTCAAATTGCTGTTAACCAGCTTAATGAAGAGATTATGAATTGCTACAAGCATATTGTAGTAAATAGCAATATTGTTTTTTCTAATTTGCAAATGATCAAAGAAATCGGCGATAAATTAATAGAATTAAAATCAGGTAAGCAAATAACCTATAATGAGGCTGGGAGTATAGAAAAATGGTGAAACATGAAATACATTAACATATTCTTTATTATTTTTGTCTCGTTATTTTCTTGCAGTCTTTCGGCGTTATCTTATGAAAACGTGGAAGATTTAAAAAATATAGCGAGAGAGTTCATTATTAATAGCGTTCCGCTGGAAACCGACGAAACGTTGGAAGTGAATATTAATTTATCTGACTTGCCAGCGCAGTTAGCGAAGTGTTCAAAAAAAATTACTGCAAAATTTCCTAACGAGTTTAGTCGGGAAAAAATCAACTCGGTTGAATTAAGCTGCAATGATGCTCCTTCCTGGCATATATTTGTTCCAGCAGATGTGCAAATTTTTACTAAAGTGGTTGTTGCTAAGCATCCCATATCGGCTAACGAAATTATTTCGGAATCAGATGTAGATTATGCAAAAGCAAATATTAGTCGTTTGTACAGTGGGTATTTTAATGACAAGACACAAATCAAAGGGTATGTTGCGGCACAGATGATAAATTCTGGCGCGGTAATTACAAAAAAAAATACTCGCCGGCAGCAACTGGTGCATAAAAATCAAGTAATTGATTTGATTGCCAGAAAAAATTCAATCGTTGTCACCATGAAGGGAATAGCAAAATCAGATGGTTGCTTAAATGAAAGCATTATTGCCTATAATCCTTCATCCAAAAAAACAATGGAAGCCATTGTCATTGGCTTTAATAAAGCTGAAGTCATATCCTGACAGGAAAAAAACATGCTAATCATTGTCGGGTATTTAGTGATTCTATTATCCGTATTTGGTGGCTTTGCACTATCAGGTGGTAATTTATATGCATTGTTCCAACCTTTTGAATTGCTGATTATCGGTGGTGCAGCGTTTGGTTCATTTATTGTTGCGAATAACATGAAAGTAATTAAAGCAACGTTAAAATCGATAATGTCTGTATTCAAGGGAACAAACTACACCAGGAAATTTTACATTGAATTGCTGTCGTTATTCTTTGAATTGACTAACAAAATCAGAAAAGACGGTGTTTTATCTATCGAGTCAGATATTGAAAATTACAAAGAGAGCCCTCTTTTTAGCCCTTATAAACTAGTGATAAAAGAAAAAAAAATTATGGAATTTTTTTGCGATCACTTGCGGTTAATTGTGACCGGCAGGGTTGATAAAATGCATTTAGAACAATTGATGGACGAAGATATTGAAACATATTCTCATGAAGCTGAGCTGCCGATTGCTGCAATAACAAAGGTTGCAGATAGTTTACCGGCATTTGGTATTGTCGCTGCAGTAATGGGTATTGTAACCACCATGCAGAATATCAATGGTCCACCGGAAGAGCTTGGGCACCACGTAGCAGCAGCCCTGGTAGGCACCTTTTTGGGTGTTCTATTGGGCTATGGATTCACTGCACCGATTGCTGCAATTCTTGAAAATCGCCTTCATGCTGAGGTTGTTATATTACAGTCAATCAAAGTTGTGCTGCTCGCCTCTGTACATAATCTTGCTCCATCTATTGCTGTGGAATTCGCTAGAAAAGTTTTATATTCCGCGGAGCGACCTACGAGCAGTGAGTTAGAGCAATTGTTGAAAGAAGCAAGAAACAATCGTAATAAACCACCTGGTGAAGGAGAAACTGCTGAGACCAAGGAAGCGGGTGAATCACAGCAAACCGACGAGGTTTCATAATGGATGAATCGCACGACGAAGTTAAACCACAAATAATCATTATAAAGCGCATCAAGAAAGTCAAAAAACATGGGCATCACGGTGGATCTTGGAAGATTGCCTATGCAGATTTCGTGACGGCAATGATGTCATTTTTTCTTTTGCTTTGGTTATTATCATTATTGAACAAATCGCAACTTAGAAGTATAGCGGAATATTTCAAACATCCTCAGAAAACAGGCCTTGTGCAACAGGGAACGAAAATTAATAAAGATCAAAAATTTGATTTTTACCTTGAGAAGGGCAAAGAAAAAGAGAAGTGGAAAGACCTGGAAAAAGAGAAACAAAAGGAAAAAGAAAAGGAAAAGGAAAAAATTAAGAGCCCGCTTCAAACTGAATCTAAAATGAACGAAGGCAAAAAAGATAAATTGATGATGGACAAAATGGATAAAATACTTGCAATGAAGAAAGATTTTGAAGATAAGCTGGCGTCGCATCCCGAGCTGAGCCAATTTAAAAATCAACTCAATTTTGTTGTAACAGCAGATGGTTTGCGAATTGTGCTGCGTGATCTAGAAAATAAATCAATGTTCACTCTTGGTAAGTCTGATTTCGAAAAATATGCAAAACCTATTTTGGAGTGGTTAACCAAGGAATTAAACAATTATCCCAATCAACTCGTCATTATAGGCCATACTGATTCAGCAAAATTTAAAAATGGCAAATATACTAATTGGGAGTTATCAGTAGATCGGGCTAATGCTACTCGCAGGACATTGATAAACTATGGAATGGACCCAAATAAAGTCATGCGTATCATTGGCGAAGCAGATACCGATTTGCTGGACAAAAATAACGGTTTAAATCCGGCTAACCGTCGGATTGAAATTATCATTCTGACGGATGAGGCAGTGAACAAGATCAATAAAAAATAGGAGTTTTTATGATATTTTCTAGTTAAACCACCATTTTTTCTTAAGCACACCGGTGTTGCCATCAACGTTTAGCTCAGTGCTTACTTCATTTTTATAAAGGGCCTTAACCTCATATTTTCCGTCAATTAGCTCAATGTGATAAATATGATGGTATCCTGCTTCCTCGACCTTTTTGACGGCTTCGAGCATCGTCAATTTTGCTGGATGAAATTTGATGCTATTTTTAGCTATAGGTTTTGAATCGTAAATTTCATTGGTTTCAGCATCGATAAATAATTTTGTAATTTTATTTTCTGCCGTAATGACAATAGCTTCATAGCAATCATGATTTAATACTATTTCTTCGATAGAGGTATACCCTTGCTCTTGCAAGTGGATAATTACTTCTGGTGTTTCTAATGATCCGTGCGATGTGCTATCCGCATAGGCTGGGGTAAAAAAAATAAGAAGATTAGCTATGATGCCCAGTATAAAATTAATCACATTCACCTCTCTAGGTTTTCCATAAATCTGTACGGTAAGGCCATAATATTTAAAATAGCAGCAAGTCCGTTTAGCGCTTAAGAGTTAAACTTTCACCTTCAATATGAAGCAGCACGATTTCGCTTTGAATGGCCAGAGGAAGCTGTAATCGTCTTCTTGATAGCCTTATATAATTTTTTAAATTCTGAACTTTCTTCCTTATCTTTATGCCTGAGGAGGAATGCAGTTTGCTTGTTTTTATGAAGCTTAGGCAGCGGATATTCAACAAGCTGGTTATCAGATCCGTGTTGGGCATTGATTTTATTTGCCACAAAGTCTGGTAGATATATGGCGCATTGCCCCTGTAATGTTAATTCAATGGCTGTTGCTAAAAGATTAACTGAATATTTCTTATTGCGGGGATAGATACTTTCTATCCAACCGTCACGCTCTCTTATTCCCAACGGGTTGTTTGAAAGACCCTGAGCCGGAACAACGAAAGGAATTTCTGAAATGTTTAACCCTTTAAAAGTACCGTGTAAGTGATAACACTTCAAATAAAAATCGCCAATTTCAGTAATTTCAACTCCTGACATGGGAAAAGGTGCATAGGTAATGCCATAGTCAAGTTGCCTGTTGACAATCATTTGTTCTATATTTCCCGGATCAAGATCCAGAAGGGTCATGGTAGTTTGGCCTAATTCAACAAACTTAAATTGCTCAATAATAGTGAGAAGAAAAATTTCCACTGTTCCAATCCGGATTGAAGTAGGCTCGCGAGATTTTTTTATTTTAAAAAATAGTTCTTCCTGTTTAAGAAATTCTTTGGCTAATGGATAAATGCGCAAACCTTCGTCCGTGAGGGCGAGCCCACGCCCAGAGGGACGTAAAAGCGCACAACACAATTCCTCTTGCAGCACTTTCATAGACTTCGAAAGGGCAGAGTGCGTTATGTGCAACAGCTTAGCGGCCTTTGTCATGCTGCCAGTTTCCGCAATTGTGCAAAATTGTTTTAGTCTGTATGTGTCCATTATGGAACATAATGTTATATTACATATGAAATAATATCAATAATTGCTTTAGGCCTAAAAGCGCAATCGTAGCGTAAACGGTAAGTATGCAGCGACTATTTTTTATCGCTCATTACAGCAGTAATATGGATTGGACAGCAAGATAGCCGCACATAGACGAATAAATTTATACAATAAATTGAGTTGGATATGTTTATCTCTTGGTCCAGCATAATATGCTATCATTAAATTAATGGGTTCCGTTAGTTGAAATACTGAGAGTACTTTCATGGAAACTTGTACCTTTTGCATGATTTCAGCTAAAAAAGAAAAAGCATTCATCGTTTTTGAAGATAGTCGTTTTATTGCATTTCTTGACCAACGCCCTTTATTTCCTGGGCATTGCCTTTTAATTCCCAAAATGCATATTGAAACATTCGATAAACTTCCTTTACAATTAATCAGGCCATTATTCGTTTTATCCCAGGTTATTACCAATGCGGTCCGGAAAGGTATGAAAGCGGAAGGAACCTTTATTGCCATAAACAACCGAGTCAGCCAAAGTATTCCTCATCTGCATATTCACATTGTGCCTAGAAATAATAAAGATGGTCTGATCGGTTTTTTTTGGCCAAGGCATAAATATGAGAGTGATTCACATATGCAAAGGACCCAAAATAAAATTAAGTCTAGTCTAAAGGGCATAATAAAGTAAGCTTTTGTAAATTAAACTTGCATTTAATTGTAGGATAGATCGAATGCTGATATGCAGAACCAAATTAAAATGGAGAAATTTTGACGGGTGTAGGGTAATTGCCAGCTTTAATATGAATCAGAACGGGTTTATTCAATTGTAGTGCATATGAAAAAGTTTCAGATAATTTTTCGGGTTCTGAAACAGTGATTCCAACAACACCTAAAGCTTCAGCAATTTTTGCCCAATCATGTGACGGCAATTTAAGAAATTCTGTTTCAAAGTCACCAACCTCACGTGCACGCAATTGAGGATTTCCATGGGCTTGATTGTCAATCAGCACGAAGATAACAGCCAGACCATAACGTGCAGCAGTTTGAATTTCAAGACCATGCATCAACATGCTGCCATCCCCAATAATATGCATTAGTTCCGATCTAATCTGACACTTGCTACTTGAAAAAAGTAAGGTTACCCGTTTTGATAGTTATGTCGAGTAAAAATCAAAACATTAAAGAGGTAACCTTATGTACGAGTGTACGCAAAAAATCATTAAAAACAAGGTCGGTCTGTTAAATTTGGCAGAAGAGCTAGGGAATGTATCAAGAGCCTGCAAGGTAATGGGCTTCTCCAGAGATACGTTTTATCGTTATAAATCAGCAGTTGAGCAAGGAGGCATTGAGACCTTGTTCGACAAGAGCAGACGGCAGCCAAACATCAAGAACCGCACCGATGAAGCTACAGAGAATGCTGTATTGGACTATGCCATTGAGTACCCCGCGCATGGTCAATTAAGAGTCAGTAATGAGCTTAGGAAAAGAGGTGTTTTTGTTTCTCCTAGCGGTGTTCGTTGCATCTGGCTAAGGCATGATTTGGCATCATTTAAACAGCGTCTAACCGCACTGGAAAAGAAATCTGCCGAGGAGAACTTAATTCTAACTGAAGCACAACTGGCCGCGCTAGAACGCAAAAAAGACGATGATATGGCCTGCGGTGAAATTGAAACAGCACATCCTGGCTATCTTGGTTCACAAGATACCTTTTATGTTGGCAATCTCAAGGGTGTTGGGCGCATTTATCAGCAAACATTTGTTGATACCTACTCCAAAGTGGCTCATTGCAAGCTATATACCACAAAAACACCGATTACATCTGCTGACCTGTTAAATGATCGTGTGTTGCCATTCTTTGAAGAACAAGGCTTGGGCTTGCTGCGCGTATTAACGGATCGTGGCACTGAGTTTTGCGGCAAGGTAGAGCAACACGATTACGAGTTGTATTTGGCGCTCAATGATATTGAGCACACCAAAACGAAAGCTCAATCACCCCAGACCAATGGCATCTGTGAACGCTTTCATAGGACGATTCTGAATGAGTTTTATCAGGTTGCTTTCCGAAAGAAAGTTTACACAACTATTGACGAGTTGCAAAAAGATCTGGATGATTGGCTCGGTTATTACAACAATGAACGCACACATCAGGGTAAAATGTGTTGTGGCCGAACTCCGATGGCGACATTGATTGATGGTAAAAGAATCTGGAAGGAAAAAGTTGATAATCTCAACTTGAACTGACAGTAAAACCGTAACTGAAAAACGGGTAACTGTCAGATCAAGTCGGAACTTTTACAAATAATAGATACTACAGGAACGTTAGGATTTGCAGCTTTGCCACCTATGCTTGCTGCTATTGACCAACCCATTGGGCTCATCGATTTTACCTGAGTGAAGTGTTGTCTTGGTTCGTAGCAAATCCAATAATGCGACGCGATAAATCCGCTGGCACCTTCACCAGAAAATAATATCGTATTTTTTGGCATCACAGCACGTAATTCTTTTATAACACGCGCAGGATGGATAGGGATCTTATTGCTAGATAAATTTTCTTCGTCATAAAATTGAGGAATTTTTTTGTTGATTGTTTCAATCCATTTCTTTCTTTCGCTAATTGAATGTCGTAGTATTTTATTATCGCTGGATCGATTTAATTCTGCTAAAAACGTCTTAGTATCCCCTAAAATAAATAAATCAGGCGGGAAATTTCCGAAATAACTATTCTCGTTAATATCATTTATTATCAAAGCCTTACTTGGCAAAAACTTTTTCGACCACTTGGCAGTAGTAACTTGATTTAATCGAGAACCTAACACAATTAATACTTCAATTTCATCGCCTAATATTGTTTCTATAGCTCGAGGATTTCCAAACCAATTGAGGACGCCCAAGGATAACCGATGGTTCTCTGGAAAAACGCTTTTTCCGGCCAGGGTCGTTGCAATGGGGATCTCAAAATTCTCTGAGAAATGAACCAATTCCTCGGTGCTTTCAGAATGCAAACATCCCATTCCTGCAAGAACAACTATTCTTTGAGCGTTTTTTAAATAGCTCCATATTTTATCACATGCCTCGCGGTCCAAACTGCGAGGATGATAAAGTGAAGGGGACAGTTTTTTTATTGTAGAATTTATTTCACAATTTTCAAAATCAGATGGAATCGTAAGTTGCACAGGACCACGATTAACACCAAGCATATTTCTCAATAATGAATCGATGTGCGGTTTAAGTGTTTCAGCGTGAGTCACAACCAAACGTTTATTAGTTACTGGCATCAAAAAAGTATTTGCATCAAAATTAGAGGGTGTTGTATCTTGAAAACTACCACGTCCTTGTAAATTTGATTCTGCATCCCCAGTGATTATAAATATTGGCGTTTTGTCGCTAAAGGCCGTTGTAATGGCTGTCATCATATTAGTAATACCAGGTCCTCCAATACCTGCCACGATACCAAATTTTCCACTGACTTTCGCATAACCATCAGCCATCATAGCAGCACCACCTTCATGCGCAGCTACAATCCCAGTAAAGTCTGGAAATATTTGAAGTGCTGACATAATAGGATCAACATGAAAACCAGGCACCATAAATAAATGTCGAATACCTTCTTGTTCGAACATTTTAATTAAATATTCAGTAGCCTTCATGTATGGATTTCCAAATATTATTTGGATTTCTTTTTCAAGTAAGACGCGCTCTCGTTAATCCAATCTTCGCGCACAGGGGTGAAAAAATCGATATCAATCGTATCTTCTAAAGCAAAAAATTCATGGGGAACGTGCGGTGGAAAAATAATAATTTCGCCAGACTTTATAATAAATTCTTTTCCTTGTGAAAAAACTTTGACTGATCCTTTAGTTATCCACGTAATTTGTTCATTTACATGGTGATGCAAAGGAACTTCTGCGCCTTTTTTAAATATCCATTTAACTAGCATAGATTGACCAGAATATATGTATTGACGCGAAATTTTATCGTTAACCGTTTCGATAGACATATTTTCAAAATTGTAGAAAATAGGAGATGCTTTATAATGCTCAAAAATATGAGGAACAATACCAGAAGTCTTACTTTTCTGTCCTTTTGATTTCGTTTTCACACAATTTCCTCTTAAAGCTGGGCGAAAATAAAAACAGAAATGACTTATACTCATATTAACATATTTGTTTTAACATAATCTATCAGCTTGCTTATTTTGGTAACACTTGACCCTCATTTGAATAAATTTATTTCTGATATAGATAGCTCCTGACTGTTTCTATCCTATTAAATTTACTAAATATTCAATTAGTTAAAAATATTGAGTGATTAGCTATACTTAATATGATCTCATATTTATGGAGAAAGCATGACTACCAGCCGTTATTATCCTGATATTGATGTGACAAAAGTTAATTTGGAAAGTCATTCGGATGATGCTTCCCTTCTTTATCAATTTTTGTTGAACAACAAGGAGGATGTTATTAAGCCTGACGAAAAATTGACAGCAAAAGACCAAAAAGGCAATGCAAGCTATTTTCGCTTGGATTATCAAGCAGGTTACGGACTGCTTAAACGGAAGCGTTCTCATTCTAATGAAACAGTCTATGAGGTCATCGGACCGCGTATCGGTGCTGGAGAAAATGGAGAGGTTTTCAAAAGTGTCGGATATCTGTATTTTGATCATGTTAGGAAAAAAATTTGCTTTAAAAGTCGAGAAATGGCAATTAAACATGTTACTAAAGAAAGCGAAGATTATTTAATTAAAGAATATCAAATGACTCGATTAGCTGGACTTTTTAAAGTTAAATCCCCTATCATTTTTCAGAAAAAATATTCTTTACCAAAAAAATTTGAAATGTATATGGTAATCCAGTTTATTAAAGGTCATACATTAGCAGAAGTAGCCTATATTTCGTCAGATGGAAAATTTCTAAGAGATGCAGACCTACGATTATTAAATAACAACCAAAAATTTACCGCTGATGAGCGTATTAAGATAAGCATTAATTTGTTAAAATGTGTTAAGCAGTTAAATAGACGCAATATGGTTTGTGACGATATGCATAACTTAAATGTCATGATAGATCCTGTCACGTTTGATGCGTTTATAATTGACTTTGGTGGACCAGTGTCATTGGTTAATGCAGAGCAAAGTGACAGATTAAAGGAAAATATATATTGCATTATTTGTCACATAAGAACATTATGGTTAGATGATATTAAAAAGGGTGAGAATGAATATGACCATTTAAAAAACCTTGGCTTAAATGATAAACATATTAGTGAGCTATTGAAGTTTATGCGATTAACCATGAATGATTTTGAACTGAATTCAGTTGATTTATTTATTGATCAATTTCGTCAGCTTGGTATTGGTAGGCTGCTTGATTCAACGAATGGAAGTGAAAGGTCATATTTAGAAAATTCTATATCCCAGGCTAATCTCGCGGTCCATGAAATAAACACGGCTACATCAAAATTAGATTCTCTGGTAGCACACGCATCAATAATTATTAAATATGCCCAGTCTATTAAAAATGACGAAATTTGTGTAAAAACTTTTGTTGAAACACTTGGCATAAACTACTTACTTAAGGCTCGCACAACCGATGATGTTATAAACACATTAATAGAAGTTACCAAAGCTTACGCTAGCGTAGAGGAAAAAAAAGGTGATATTATCAGAATAAAAAATATCCTGCTATCATGCGAGGAAATGGCTAAAAATGGGGCTAGGCAGGAGTATGATCATAATAGAATTAGTAATTATCTTCAATACATTGAATATTTGTTAAATGAAAAGACTGCGAATATGACTATTCGTGATGATATAGTTAAGGTTGCGCAAAAACTTGATAAGTTTATTGCTGAGATATTAAGTGAGGTTAACCACGAAGAAACGCCTGGTAAATTATTCCCCTTTATGAGCAAATTCGCAAATGCTGGTCTTACGGATAAATTATCTGAACTTGAATTTATCCATTTAAAAGAAAAATTGATTTTTTCTGTCCGAAAATGCCAATCAGAATATACTACATTATTTAATACACTTATAAGCAGCAGATCTCAGTCTGACACGAGAAAAAAAGATATTAATGAAATAACAAAAATAATAGATCAAGCTAAAACTAGAGACGAATTAACAGAGCAATTGATCAGTTATTGTAAAAATATTAAAACTGGCCTACTTGGAAGAAGTGAATTGGCAAGTCAAATTCAAAAAATCATAGGCACAAATCATACTACTCAATATAGAGTTAAACAATAATGCGCAAGCTGACCCCAAGTATACTGTCCGTACTTTGTTTAATGAAATCTTATAACAAATGCTAAATTAGGAAATGAGTAATATAAATTGCATATGCACTTATTTGTGGAATCCGCCCGCCGATATTTAGGTGTAAAAGTTCCGACTTGATCTGACAGTTACCCGTTTTTCAGTTACGGTTTTACTGTCAGTTCAAGTTGAGATTATCAACTTTTTCCTTCCAGATTCTTTTACCATCAATCAATGTCGCCATCGGAGTTCGGCCACAACACATTTTACCCTGATGTGTGCGTTCATTGTTGTAATAACCGAGCCAATCATCCAGATCTTTTTGCAACTCGTCAATAGTTGTGTAAACTTTCTTTCGGAAAGCAACCTGATAAAACTCATTCAGAATCGTCCTATGAAAGCGTTCACAGATGCCATTGGTCTGGGGTGATTGAGCTTTCGTTTTGGTGTGCTCAATATCATTGAGCGCCAAATACAACTCGTAATCGTGTTGCTCTACCTTGCCGCAAAACTCAGTGCCACGATCCGTTAATACGCGCAGCAAGCCCAAGCCTTGTTCTTCAAAGAATGGCAACACACGATCATTTAACAGGTCAGCAGATGTAATCGGTGTTTTTGTGGTATATAGCTTGCAATGAGCCACTTTGGAGTAGGTATCAACAAATGTTTGCTGATAAATGCGCCCAACACCCTTGAGATTGCCAACATAAAAGGTATCTTGTGAACCAAGATAGCCAGGATGTGCTGTTTCAATTTCACCGCAGGCCATATCATCGTCTTTTTTGCGTTCTAGCGCGGCCAGTTGTGCTTCAGTTAGAATTAAGTTCTCCTCGGCAGATTTCTTTTCCAGTGCGGTTAGACGCTGTTTAAATGATGCCAAATCATGCCTTAGCCAGATGCAACGAACACCGCTAGGAGAAACAAAAACACCTCTTTTCCTAAGCTCATTACTGACTCTTAATTGACCATGCGCGGGGTACTCAATGGCATAGTCCAATACAGCATTCTCTGTAGCTTCATCGGTGCGGTTCTTGATGTTTGGCTGCCGTCTGCTCTTGTCGAACAAGGTCTCAATGCCTCCTTGCTCAACTGCTGATTTATAACGATAAAACGTATCTCTGGAGAAGCCCATTACCTTGCAGGCTCTTGATACATTCCCTAGCTCTTCTGCCAAATTTAACAGACCGACCTTGTTTTTAATGATTTTTTGCGTACACTCGTACATAAGGTTACCTCTTTAATGTTTTGATTTTTACTCGACATAACTATCAAAACGGGTAACCTTACTTTTTTCAAGTAGCAAGTGTCAGATTAGATCGGAACTAATGCAATTTAGGTTACAAGGCCGGTAATTCTTATTACCGGCCATAAAAGCGTTCATCAAACTGTGTCAGTCCGAAATCATCTCAGCTCTAAATTTAAGCGACCGTCAAAATAAATCTGGAGCTGGGATGCTATCAACGCCCAATTATGCATAGGCTGATTCCATTTGGTGGACGACCACCCATACGTCCACGTGCTCTTGCTGCCTTAAGCCTAGCTTCGGTTCTTTCACGAATAAGATCACGTTCAAATTCTGCTAATGTACTGAAAATATGGAAGATCAACTTGCCACTGCTAGTAGTTGTGTCAATTGATTCTTGTAAGCTTTTAAAATAAATTTTTTTTCTTGAAACATGGTAATAGTTTGAATCAAATGTTGTATAGATCTGAGTCTATCTAATTTCCACACTATAAGCATGTCGCCTTCACGAAGATAATTAAGTGCTTTATCTAATCCAGGAGGTTGTAACTTCGCTCCACTCGCTACATCAGTATAAATTTCTTCGCAGCCAGCACTTTTCAATGCATATTCTTGCATTCTTAAGTACTGATCAGTAGCGCTAACTCGGACATAACCGATTTTCATAACTATCCTACTTTTTAATTTCCAATCTTTTAAAACCATCAGAGATATTCATATCTTCTGTTATGTTTTCTTGAACTTCTGAAAATTTCGGTATCTTTTTATGTTGATTTATAAAAGATAATGCACTTAAGAATTTAAGAGAAGGAACAGTTCCAGAAATTTTATTTTTATCTGTTTGTTGACTAACAGTTTTGATGTACGGTGCAAAGTGCGAGGCAGAATCAGGATCGATTCCATGTTTAAAAATTAATGAATTTTTTAAGCACCAATCACCATCCATATTATCAACTCTTATATGGCACTCTTTTTCAAGAATTGAATCCTTTTCAGCTTTAAATAAAGGCGCATGAAAATAAACATAGCTCAAGGTTTTTTGTATTTCATCTGGAATTGTCAATCTATAGTCTAAAAAATCAGCCATTTCTCCGCGACTTTCTGTTGATTCCAAATAGCAAAATTCTTGTCTCATAAAATAAATGAAAGCATCATTATTTTCTGAAATAAAAATGAGTTGACTACCGACTTGTAATTTAACAATAGGATCAATGTTTAACTTTATTAGAGAATAAGGTTTAGCATCTGTTTTGCCAATTAATAATTTTTCTTTGGCTAATTTACCGCAAATAAATACCTCTCCATCTTTGGTTAGAAAAAATGAAGAGTCCCAAAGTCCATCAATTTGTTTAACAGATGAAAGATTTAATTTTGTAGCTTCATATCTGCTTTTATCATCCTCCACACCAAGTTGTCCTTCATGATTATTGCCGCAGCCATATACTTCACCAGCGTGTGTCAAGAAAAAAACATGATCGCCGCAAGGAATGATTTCTTTTATAGCGGGCAAATTTGGAATTTTTTTTGGTAAGGTAAGTTTGTTAGGCTGATCTTTTCCCAAACCTAGAGAAGCACTATTATTGAATCCCCCACATGAATAAACGTTTCCTTCCGTATCAAGAAAATAGGAGACACAAGCGTTAGTTTTCATCGAAATGATGACACAATCTTTTAAAGACTCGATCAAACAAGGTGATGTTTTATCTTTATTTGCATTAGTTCCGATCTAATCTGACACTTGCTACTTGAAAAAAGTAAGGTTACCCGTTTTGATAGTTATGTCGAGTAAAAATCAAAACATTAAAGAGGTAACCTTATGTACGAGTGTACGCAAAAAATCATTAAAAACAAGGTCGGTCTGTTAAATTTGGCAGAAGAGCTAGGGAATGTATCAAGAGCCTGCAAGGTAATGGGCTTCTCCAGAGATACGTTTTATCGTTATAAATCAGCAGTTGAGCAAGGAGGCATTGAGACCTTGTTCGACAAGAGCAGACGGCAGCCAAACATCAAGAACCGCACCGATGAAGCTACAGAGAATGCTGTATTGGACTATGCCATTGAGTACCCCGCGCATGGTCAATTAAGAGTCAGTAATGAGCTTAGGAAAAGAGGTGTTTTTGTTTCTCCTAGCGGTGTTCGTTGCATCTGGCTAAGGCATGATTTGGCATCATTTAAACAGCGTCTAACCGCACTGGAAAAGAAATCTGCCGAGGAGAACTTAATTCTAACTGAAGCACAACTGGCCGCGCTAGAACGCAAAAAAGACGATGATATGGCCTGCGGTGAAATTGAAACAGCACATCCTGGCTATCTTGGTTCACAAGATACCTTTTATGTTGGCAATCTCAAGGGTGTTGGGCGCATTTATCAGCAAACATTTGTTGATACCTACTCCAAAGTGGCTCATTGCAAGCTATATACCACAAAAACACCGATTACATCTGCTGACCTGTTAAATGATCGTGTGTTGCCATTCTTTGAAGAACAAGGCTTGGGCTTGCTGCGCGTATTAACGGATCGTGGCACTGAGTTTTGCGGCAAGGTAGAGCAACACGATTACGAGTTGTATTTGGCGCTCAATGATATTGAGCACACCAAAACGAAAGCTCAATCACCCCAGACCAATGGCATCTGTGAACGCTTTCATAGGACGATTCTGAATGAGTTTTATCAGGTTGCTTTCCGAAAGAAAGTTTACACAACTATTGACGAGTTGCAAAAAGATCTGGATGATTGGCTCGGTTATTACAACAATGAACGCACACATCAGGGTAAAATGTGTTGTGGCCGAACTCCGATGGCGACATTGATTGATGGTAAAAGAATCTGGAAGGAAAAAGTTGATAATCTCAACTTGAACTGACAGTAAAACCGTAACTGAAAAACGGGTAACTGTCAGATCAAGTCGGAACTTTTACACTTTATTATCGCCTAAACCCAGTTGCCCGCTTGTATTATTACCAAATGCATAAACATGCCCTTCGTTATTTAAACACAAAGTATGATGCGTACCTGTTTCAATATCAATTATATTTTCTAATCCTGGCACGCGAATCGGCATGAGGTGACCACGATGTCTATATCGTGTTTCAGTATCACCTAATCCAAGTTGACCATTATTATTTAAACCACGCGTGTAAACATCACCTTGATGAGTTAAAAAGACAGAGTGTCGATCAAACCCAGGACAAATTTTTTTACTCACTTGTGTTTTTAGAAACTGATTCAATTCTTCAATCTTAGAACTTGAAAACATAGCCTTTCCTTTAGGTAAGTAGATATATCTTTAAGAATTGAGCAAGGATTGTACATTAATCCGTTAACCTAATAAAGATACTTCACATTGAATTTGTTATAGTATCTTTAACACCAAATTAGACAGATAATGCATCGCCTGTGCAACTGTCGCTGCTGTTAGGAAAACGGGGGTTTGTTAGACAACCTAACGGGTAACAATTTATCGGTTATCTGACCAGTACCTGTCTTGCGGTTTTCTTTGTCTTGCATTGCGGCGATTAGGCTGCCCATCATCCTTGCAATCGGCAATATGGGCATCCATTTCGCCATCAAGGGCTGCTTCCAATAATGAATTACCTCTATATGAAATTGATTAGCTCTTTATATGATGTTTCAAATAAAATAAGTTAGATTCAAAGATTTTATATTAATTCGTTAAACCCAATTCTCTATCCTTAACTTTGGCACTCTATCGAATTCCCTTAAATTATTTGTAACCAGTATGACATCTAATGCGCGTGCATGCGATGCAATCCAAAGATCATTATTGCCAATTGGTTTACCAAATTTTTCTAAATTTCTTCTGATATCACCATAATGTTCAGCTACTTCATTATTTAATTCTAAAGCAGGGATTAACGTGGTTAGTTCAACTAGTTTAGAATGTGCAGCATCGGGTGATTGACTTTTATTAGCGCCATATAAAAGTTCACCATAGGTAATAACAGACATTGCTACTTGTCCGACTTCTAGCTCTTCAAATTTCTTCATAACTGTTGCAGGCTTTTGCTTAGCTATATAAATACAAATATTAGTGTCCAATAAATATCTTAAGCGCATTAAAAAAATTCTCTTTCCTGTGGTAAAGTATCTTCTCGCTCATCTGAAAAGAAATCCTTGGGCATGCCAGATAATAATTCGAATGCATGTCTTAAATTTTCAGGTTTTTCCCGTAAAATAACGTCATTACCACGTCTGAAAATTTCGACTTCCTTAGTATGAAATTGAAATTCTTTTGGTAAGCGTAAGGCTTGAGAATTGCCCGATTTAAATATTTTTGCAAATTTCATAGCGATGTACCTTAAACCAAGTATATACATAAAGTATATACATCGCCTATCTTTAAGTCAACTATGACTTATTATTCCACAATAGTTCATACTGGAATATTAGTTATATTTCAATAAGTTAATCTCATTAAGCCTACAAATAAGAACCTCGGAAGTTTAGCACCACTTAGTAGTAAATAGTGTCGACACTGTCACCACTATTCCACCCCGTGCCTGCCTGTGTTCTTTTATCACATCGAAAAGATAATGTGCGTATACCATTTTTGATCACTGGGACACATTCGATGCCTGTAGTTTAGTAGCACATAATCCTAATTTATGCCGAATATCAGTGCCATTAAAATAATTAAAACCTTAGTCGTCTTGGCGATGGCGTTTCTTTCAAAAGTAAATGTAAGTGTTGCCCTGGACGTTCTCGTAATGCGGCTATTGTTTGAGAAATAGCTTCAGAAAAACTTACCTTTGCATTTTTAATAGCACAATCGCTGTCAGGAGATGGTTCTTCATAATAACGAGCACCTGGCATTTCTGGTCTATTTTCGTTAGATTTAAGCATTTCTGGTTTTATTTTTTTTTGATGATTTTCAACTTGATCTGGTGTTAAACCACCAACTTCAAAATGACAACTCTTAAGCCTTAAACTGATAGTGCCTACACTTCCTTCGAGAGGATACCTTACTCGATAAAATTTGTTTCCAACGATATCATTTTTTAAATGAGCTGGCATATCCTTAGCTTCATCTATATGTGTATATTCATCATATGAAAATCCAAATGCATGTGAAAACGCTATCGCATGAGGAGGGAAAATGATGGATTCTTTTTCTAGTTTTAAAGGCGTTGATTCTGGAGTCGGACTTTTCAAATCAAGTTCATTTAATGTCATCCTCATTAGGTGGCCGAATATTATTTCACGCTCCAAAGGATGCATTGCATTAGCTATCACAAGCAAGTCTTTCATGCTCTTAACTTCAATTTCAGGCGCTTCTCGATTAAAAACCTCAATTAATTTATGAGGTCCTGGAAATTTAGACATGTTCTCTATCACTTCAGGTGGTTGAACACAAAGCGTATGAATAAAGCCTTGAAAAAAACAATTTGCCCCAGCGCCTGTTGTGTAAGCAGTTCTCTCAAGAGATTCTATAAGCTGACGTTCATCTAATTGACGGTCATTCATTGGCTTAGCATTAGCGTGTCGTTTATTAAATTATAGCAAACTATACCGCCCTGCAAAAACAGTTGGAACAAGCATCATAGCAGTAATTTACGTTTAAAATCATAGAGATATAATAATCTATTTGCTGTAGGTATAACATAACATTAGAACGCTCTTTTTTAAGACGGTGGGTAGAAGATTGCGTGAAGTTAGAGAAGAGAAAATGCACGAACTTTCACTTTCTGTCTTCAGCGCTTTGTAGTGCAATGTTTACTTGATGACCGACTAATCCGCCAGATATGTCAGATGACCTTAGAGTCGAAAAATGATTTTATTAATAAATTTAATAAATTGTTAATAATTTTTTGCTTAAATAATGTGCATTTATTTTAAACAAGAACCACTCAGGGGAGAGGTCATGAAATTAACTCCAATCCATTTTTTAAGTGCCAAAGAAGTTCGTGATTTTATGGAACGAATCATAAAAGATCAAATTATTAAGGTCACTGAAGTTAATGGTATTGTCAAGATCGATCAATCCCAAATTGTAAAATTGGAATCACACTTGCTTGTCTCTAATGCAGGCCATACCTATCTACTGGAAGATGTTATGGAGGCTTCTGATATCTATGAAGAAATCTATTTCCCTCAAACTAATCGGGAATTAGTGCATATAAGGGATTTGCAATTAAACAGAAATCTTTGTTCCTTGCTTATTCATAATAAACCTTTGGCTGAGGCTTTGTGCCGCACTAATTTATCAAAAAAATTATTAAATACTCAAATTCCGCAATGCGCCATAGGTCGATCTGTTCCTACTAGACCAGTTCTAACACCAGCGGGAAACAATTTTGAGGCATATGCTATTATAAGATGGCTAATGATGAATAGCCATGATCCGATAAATCAATTACCTCTTTCAATTTCTGATCTAATCCCAAATAAAGCGCTCTTGCAGTTAATCCTTGTTAATTTAAAACAGATGATAGAAGCTGAATCTATCCTAAAAAGAAGAAAACGGTTTGAAGATGCTGAGATATTTAGAAATACAATTAAAGAATATAAAAGTAAGTTTGAATCCATTCAAGATATTAGAAATGCCATAATAAAGGAGCTGAATCAGCCTAACTTTATGTATGCGATAAACCCTCAGCAATCTATGACAAATCTTAAGAATTTAAAGAACATATTTAAATGGGTTGATCATCACAGCAACTTTATTGATAATGGTATCAAGGTTGCCATCCATTTACTATTTTTTATGTCTATTTTAACTGTCCTAGTTCCACTTACTGTAACAGGTAGTTACCAAGGTTTTAATAGAAGAGTCGCTGTAGATCGTTTACAACCATTACTAACATTACTGGCTCCTGTTTTAGCAGTGGAAAATGACGTTGAATTGATGATGAGTTTCACCCTGTGTCTTGCAAGTTATTTTATGTTTCAAAATGCTTTATCTCCACTGATAAACCATGAATACGCAAAATTCCCTCTAATGAATATTAAATATGCCATCAAAAATAAAAAAATCATGGACATGTGCATTGCTGAGGAACAGGAGATAGCTAAGATAATTAATAAAATTACTAAATGGGAAGACTTCTTTTCTAAAAAGAATGAGCAAGTTGTTACAACAAGCTATGGTGCTCTTACGCTCTTCAATAATAATAGAATAAGAGAACATTTTATTGCTGATGAAGAAAATAAAGTGGATACCGAAGTTAAGAAATCGCTAGCATGGAATAGCTGCATTAGTTCCGATCTAATCTGACACTTGCTACTTGAAAAAAGTAAGGTTACCCGTTTTGATAGTTATGTCGAGTAAAAATCAAAACATTAAAGAGGTAACCTTATGTACGAGTGTACGCAAAAAATCATTAAAAACAAGGTCGGTCTGTTAAATTTGGCAGAAGAGCTAGGGAATGTATCAAGAGCCTGCAAGGTAATGGGCTTCTCCAGAGATACGTTTTATCGTTATAAATCAGCAGTTGAGCAAGGAGGCATTGAGACCTTGTTCGACAAGAGCAGACGGCAGCCAAACATCAAGAACCGCACCGATGAAGCTACAGAGAATGCTGTATTGGACTATGCCATTGAGTACCCCGCGCATGGTCAATTAAGAGTCAGTAATGAGCTTAGGAAAAGAGGTGTTTTTGTTTCTCCTAGCGGTGTTCGTTGCATCTGGCTAAGGCATGATTTGGCATCATTTAAACAGCGTCTAACCGCACTGGAAAAGAAATCTGCCGAGGAGAACTTAATTCTAACTGAAGCACAACTGGCCGCGCTAGAACGCAAAAAAGACGATGATATGGCCTGCGGTGAAATTGAAACAGCACATCCTGGCTATCTTGGTTCACAAGATACCTTTTATGTTGGCAATCTCAAGGGTGTTGGGCGCATTTATCAGCAAACATTTGTTGATACCTACTCCAAAGTGGCTCATTGCAAGCTATATACCACAAAAACACCGATTACATCTGCTGACCTGTTAAATGATCGTGTGTTGCCATTCTTTGAAGAACAAGGCTTGGGCTTGCTGCGCGTATTAACGGATCGTGGCACTGAGTTTTGCGGCAAGGTAGAGCAACACGATTACGAGTTGTATTTGGCGCTCAATGATATTGAGCACACCAAAACGAAAGCTCAATCACCCCAGACCAATGGCATCTGTGAACGCTTTCATAGGACGATTCTGAATGAGTTTTATCAGGTTGCTTTCCGAAAGAAAGTTTACACAACTATTGACGAGTTGCAAAAAGATCTGGATGATTGGCTCGGTTATTACAACAATGAACGCACACATCAGGGTAAAATGTGTTGTGGCCGAACTCCGATGGCGACATTGATTGATGGTAAAAGAATCTGGAAGGAAAAAGTTGATAATCTCAACTTGAACTGACAGTAAAACCGTAACTGAAAAACGGGTAACTGTCAGATCAAGTCGGAACTTTTACAGAATAGCTCAACTAAATAGTAAGTTATCCTAATTACCATCGCATGTTAGATAGCGCGAAATGACAATCGCTTCATGATCTGAAAAACTAGGAGGCGCCACCACCCAGCATTACAGACACGCGTCTCATGTTCAGCTTAGGATTTAGTCAGTATAGACCTTTAGTTGAACCTCCGGTTTTATCATAATTTTCTGTCAGGATATCATTTGCCTGTTGGAGTGAAGAAGAAACCTGTAGACGAGTAGGCCTAGGCGTTTTAAATTGTAAAAATTGGGATTTTGATTTTACATAAGGAGGTACCGGTTCTACTGACATGTTTTGATCAATTTCTTGTAATCTTCTTAAGGCTTCATCAACTTGAAGACGTAATTTTGGATCGCTGTGCATGAGCGATTGAATAATTTGGCAGAGCGCCTTTCCTTTATTATTTTTGAAAATTCTGTAGTTAAAATTAGGTTGACGATTAACTTTTTCGAATTTGTAATCCATATCGCCTGTTGCCAATTCATATAGCGTAAGACCAATGGCATATTGCTGCATGGCCAATGCATTGCAGGTATAACCATTCTGGTTCATTTTATCAAGGTCAATTTCTGGTGGAAGATATGTTCCTGTATAAGCTATTAAATGTGCAGGAACCTTTTCTAAGTCCTTATAGACAAACATTGTTTTGTAATCTGGAATCCTTAGCTTATCATTTTCATTTATCATAAAATTTGATGGTTTAATATCAGGAAAAATAACATTAAACTGATTTAATTGACTAATAAGCGTAATAATATTTAAACCATAGTTAATAATATCTGCCTGAGCACTTTCTAAAATATCCTGCAGCTTAATCAAATCATGTAATTTCCCCGCTTCCTTACATTTACTTTCTAAATTACCGCCAGGGAAATATTCTGCTATTTCTAGTCTTCCATTAATAACAATTTCACCGTCGCTTTTGCTTGGGCCCAAACATTCCTTTTCAAAATAAATTCTTCCTAAAATATCTTCGGCTAACTGGCCTAATTTATTTCTCACTTCTGCTAATTTCCATGCTGATCGATGATATTCTTCTAACTCGACTAAAGGGTAAAGTTTAATAATAAACTCTTTACTGCCAATTTCTAATTTGTAAACTAAATTACTCCCGCCGCCTAAATATTTAAACATTGCTGGATAACTGCTAAATGCGTCTAAGTTCATACTTATTAAAGCTGAAAATGAGGCTGCGCTTAATTGATGAAAAAATCGAATTGTATCTTCAGAAATTTCTAATTTTCTATTAAGACTTTGTTTGAAAGTAAAAGCAAACTCATTCACTGAGTTAATTGAAGTAATGACCATTTCCAATAAATTAGAGCAGGAGATATATAACTCTTTTATTTTTTTTAATTCCTTATACTCTTTTAGCGAGGCTGACAACAATTTATACATCAAATCCAGGGTGTAATTCAATATATTATTTAATATTAAATGGTTGTTGTTATTACCTATAGTAGCCTCAAAAAATTTGAATATGCTTTCAAATGCGTTTATATCATCTATGTTTAAACCATGAATCCCATCTTTGACAATATTAAGTCTTCTAATTAATTCTTTTTCGGGTTTATCTTTAATACGCGGGGATGAATTCTCTAATTTTTTGCTGATAAAATATTGAAGATAAAATCCCAATTTTTTAGGCAAGTCATTTTCGCTTAACCAGGTTTCTAAACTTGATCGCGAATCAGTTTTTGTATTATTTTTTTTGGAAAATTTTAGCCTGGCTTTATTAGCTTTAAAGTATAATTTAACTAATAAATCATACTTAACTAATATATCATCACTCTCATTAAATTCTAAAATTAACGCATTCAACTTACCAAGCGAAGAGTCTGGTTTAATTGGTCTGTTACGAGTAACTAAATTAATCTTAAATTCAATTTGACTCGAAGCTACCGGACGATTTATCATACCCCTATCCTCATTTTGTGTGCGCTTGTTATAATTTGCTTATTCTTTTTTTTGTTATCAGAGTGATTTCTGCCAGGTCTGTTTTCTTGCAAAGGGTCTGATTTTATAGCCCATTAAAGCGTACGGCAATAGTTAATTCACTAACAGCCCTTCGCCAAAATACCTAAAAACGGCTTGCGGAATAATCCGTATGGATGGTTTTTTGCATTTACTTGGCGTTGATTATATAAAATCTTATATAATCAACGAATTAAGAATGATATTTTTCCATGCTTTCTTTAGCCCAACAGAGCCGGCTGCCTTCTTTTTGAATATTCACGTTTCTAATAGCGCCCATTAAAATAACACTGATAATCCAACGGTCAGTGTGTCTTCGCTAGCTGACTCTCCCTCGCTAAGCTGCATATTTTTAAATGCCCCATAATCCTGAGTGTGTTCATATTCCGTAAATACGTTTAAACCAGGCATAAGGCGATAGTAAGGTCGGACAATATAGCGCATCTGGTTTAACCCACTGCCAATTTCTGCTCTTGTGACAGTTTTGGATGCCAAAATGCTGCGTATACCCAATCGCAGAAAAAAGTTATTGGTAATTTGCGTATCGCGTGCCAATTCTAGATCCAATTTGGCACTGCCAGCGTAATAATACCCTCTCAGATTGGTATCAATAAAATACGGCATCAATCCTTCTACACCAATACCAGGTTGCCAATAGGGTACTTTTGCAGGACGGTAAAAGTAGTTGGCACCACCTTTGACTGCCCAAAATTGACTAATCAGTCGCCAATAAAAGATATCGATATCTGCATTTTCAACTTTGCCTTTATTAACTTCAGCATCTTCGGTCAGTAATTCAAGTTTATTATAGTCGCCGCCGTATAAACCTTTAAAAGTGATTTCTTGAACATTATGGAAGGGGTCTTCACCTACATCTAGAAAATTAGCAAAGTATAATCCCTGCTGGTGCGCCATGGGATGCTTAACTAATGAAAAATCGATGGGTTTTACTTCATCTACTCTTACAATGGGACGATTAAAATAATTACTCTGTTTAACAATATCTTCAGGTTTTGCCTCGCCCTTGCTGATTTCAATCAGTGTGGAATATTGAAATACACGTGACATGCCAGCCACCATGTGATAAAGCATATGGCAGTGGAAAAACCATTGTCCGCTTGCGTCGGTATCAATATCAGCGACAGCTGTGCCGCCTGGCGGCACTTCGATGGTATGTAATAAAGGATCATAAGCTCCATGGCCATTACGTAAAATAAACCAGTGTCCATGAATGTGCATAGGATGACGCATCATTGAATTATTTGTAAAAATAAGCCGATAACGTTTGGCAGGTTCAAGAAGGATGGGCTTGGTTTTATATTCGGGTAAACCGTTTATCATCCAAATAAAACGATCCATATAGCCAAATAATTCCATTCGTATAACATCTTGCACTGGCTTATTTGGATCATTAGTTTTAATAGCTGCTTTTAATTGTTGATATTTTGTTCCTATAGTTTTTGTTTCTGTTATTGCAGGTGGATCCATGGAAGCAGGCGTAACTTGATCGCCAAGAATAGTAGGCTCTATTGGCATCTCCATGGCGTGATCCGAAGTATTCTCTTGATTGATCTTCATCCCCTCATGCGTCTTCGATTTCATATTATGAGCATGATGTCCCATTGGGGCAGAAGCCGTAATCATTTGATGATTCATTGATCTAACTGATTTCCGTTTTGTTGGCGCATGGCTTTGCATGTCCATTTTCATGGAACCATGATCCATGTTTGTCATCATCATGTTAGCCATCATCTCTCTTGTGACGGGCGGTGGCTCAGGAAATGGCATGATTTGTTTAAAATTGACAAATTGATCAGGGCGGGTAACTAAAGCACCGTAAGCAGCGCCTACGGTATCCGCAGATTCAGCATAAATAATATAAGGCTCATCTTTCGCAATTTTTAGTAAAATATCGTAAGT
This sequence comes from Aquicella lusitana, assembly GCF_902459475.1. NCBI lineage: Bacteria > Pseudomonadati > Pseudomonadota > Gammaproteobacteria > Legionellales > Coxiellaceae > Aquicella > Aquicella lusitana. Next base: position 61,871 of record NZ_LR699116.1, read on the forward strand.
TTCTCCCGGCGCAACAGTAAAATCGTTAACTGCATAAGGTCTTACATCATTTCCTTGTATATGGACCATTTTCGCTTGTGTACCAGGAATTTTGACGCGAAAAATGGTTTCACCACCAGCGCCAATAAAGCGTAAACGAACGGTATCCCCTACTTTAACCGGCGCCATCCAGGGGTTGGACGGGGAGCGTCCATTCAGCAAGAATGCATCATAAGCAACATCATTAATGTCATAAATACTCATGCGCATTTGCTGCATCATTTGGTAATCATGAATTAATTTTTTACGTTCAGCCGTATCTGCATTGCGATAATCTCGGATAAATTTGACCAGCGATGCTTGAAGCGGGAATCGCGGTGAATAATAATCGCCCTCCTTTTTTAAGTTAGCGAAAATCTGGTCCGGATACGTATTACTCCAATCTGATAAAACAACTACATAATCTTTTGTGTATTGGTAAGACGGTGATCGCGGAGGATCAATGATAAATGCGCCATACAAGCCTTGCTGCTCCTGAAGCCCAGCATGAGCGTGGTACCAGTAGGTGCCTGACTGCTTCAAGGTAAACTGATACTTAAATACGTTGCCTGGCTGGATACCCTGTTGCGTGATCCCTAACACACCATCCATCTGCCATGGCACTAAAACGCCGTGCCAATGAATAGCTGTTTCTTTATCTAATCGGTTATAAACATTGATAGTCACTTTCTCACCTTGCTTGAAATGCAAGGTGGGTGCTGGAATTTGGTTGTTAACAGCGATTGCTTTTCGTGGCTTGCCTGCAAAATAAACGGTCTTATAGTCTACTACCAAATTGATAACTCGTTCGGCTGCAAAAACAGGTGACAGAGAAAATATATTTAACAGAATTATCCATATAGTTTTTTTTACACACATTCTTCCCATCACATCATCCTGATAATTGCCGTTTCTAGACTCTCCATGAAGGGTAAAGAGGTTCCCACCCTAACCGGTTGTTTAAAGTAGTAACGCTTGCAGATTAGGCTCAAGCGCATTCTTTTGCCTTTTTAGCCGGTTGATAGAAATCAGTGGAGAGAGTAATACAATCTATTTGATATTTAACTATAATTTGTTAATCACTTCAATTACTCTAGATTCTGTTGACCTTGTCCGAGAGCTCATGAAAACCCGTCTATCGGTATCATCCTGAGGCTCGGCCCAATCCTGATCAAAAGAGGACAAATCTCATTTCTTCTTTGTTAATCTGAGTAAACCGCACTGAATCTTCAAAATTGTGTACTTGTCCTTCTTTACGTACCAAAGTTAGTGCTTCTAAAGAAAATTTTCCAGTAACAAGCATAGGTTGGTTCATTTGTCCCTGGACAATAATACCGTCATCAGGAAATCCTATATCTGCCGGCCCAAGAATGGCTGCTTGACCATAGGCATGGTCAAACTCTCCGCTTAAATTAACCTCATTTATGACGAAAGAAATAGCGACATGGCATTGATTTTCAATAGCGCGAGCGCGACAAGAAAGAAAAACCCTATTATAACCTGCAAGAGTAGTCGTATAGCTTGGTACTAAAATGATTGAAGCACCATGTTGGACAAGAGATCGGATGATTTCTGGGAATTCGCTATCATAACAAACTGCAATGCCAATTTTTCCTAATGATGTTTCAAAGATTTTTTGTTTATCTCCGTGCTGTAATAAATGTATGCTTTTTTCATACTCTGTCAGCTGCAATTTATCTTGATATTCATACGCACCGTTCGGACTAAAAATATAAGCGCGGTTGATAAATTGACCTGATTTGATTTTTTCGATGATTGTTCCCGCTTGAATATAAATTTCATACGTTTGCGCTAATTTCTGGTAAAGCTCGATATATTTTGGAATAAGAGGCTGTAGTGCTTCAAATAATTCTCCGTCGGTATTAAATTTTTTGCATGCTATTTCTATGCCAGAATATTCGGGCATCAGTAGAATGTTGGCTTCATCTTTTTTTGCATCCATAACCAATTTTTCAATTTTAACAACGTATCTTTCCCAATCAGGCAATTCTTCAATTTGATATTGACTGCATGCAATTCTAATCATAACTTCTTCAACCAAAAAATAAGCGGCTTTGGGGTTTGAAATGCTTCACCAATTTCTTTCCACTCATAGTACATACACAATTCAGGATGCTTTTCATAGCCAAAATGCTTCCACACTGAATCTAAGGAAACATAATCTTTTGGCTTTTTTGTATCATCGCTGGGTCTTTCAATTGCTACGAATGCAGTTAATTTAGAACCATATTTTTTAGCTGCTGCTTCACGCTCCGCAAAGAAATGTCGATAAATACCACGTCCACGGTATTCAGCTTGCAGTATCGATTCTCCAAAATAAAATACATTTTTAATATCAATACCATTTTCTAAAAATGGTTTTTGAAATTCAATTGTTTCGAATTCAAGAGGAATGGCAGAAGATACGCCGACAACTTTACCATGATCAAGCGCTAATACAATAATGCTTTCATTGCATTGCACATAAGTATTAAGATAATTGTATTCGTAATCCAAATCACCATCATAAAGATATGGATAGGATTTAAAAATTTCGATTCTTAGTCTCGCCAATTCAGGGATAAATGGAAGGATATCCTGACCTTTTAAGCACAATATTCTTAAATCCTTATTCATTGTTTAGTAACCTGATCTAGCCAATCTTGCATATTATAATAATTGGTCACGCGCGAAATTTTGTTGTCATCAATACTAAAAAAAGCACCGACAGGCAATCGATACTGCTGTTGTTTTGCTTCAGGTAGGCCTTCATCAGTTACCAAATAAGTACCTTCAATTATAAATTCAGCCGCAGCGCGAGAGCCATCTTCATTAACCATAATCACTAAATCCATTGCTGTTTCTTTATAACAATGATTCATATGATCCATGAATTTGGAAAAAGCATCTTTACCTTTTTGACAACCCCTTTGATTAATGTCATGAACTACATTATCGCTAAGGCAATTTAAAAAGGCCTTCATATCTTGTCGATTGAATGCATCATAATATTGTTTAATTAAATCTTTTGTTGTTTGCATGGGGCGCTCCAAAATCGATACGGTCTTGCTAGTTTAGCGCAAGCTGCTTGATTTCACAGCCGTCTTAATATATTTGTTAATTTCTTATAAATCATAGAGTTAACTTATAGGAATTTGAAATTACCTATATGTAATAAGTGACCTTTCGGCAAGCCTGCGTGACAATTCCCGCCATTAAATTCTAACCTTACAGCCTTTGGATTTACATTTTGGAGGCTGAAACAATGCAACATTCTATTACACCCGAGACAAATTTAACATTAAATGAAGTTAAAAAACACTTTGATCAATGGCGTCTATCCTGCCAAAAACGCGGTAAGATTCCTGATTCGTTGTGGCGTAAAGTCAAGGCATTAACAGGTCGTTATTCATTGACAAAAATCACTCAAGATTAGGCGTAAATATAAATCACATTGCACTGGCTTAAATCAGAAAACAAACATTACATTTGTTGAAGCGTAGTCGATGCATCAAGTCTCCTCAACAGCGACGTGCGTCTTCCGCGAACAGGGATTTTTAACGCACGCTCTATTACGGCTTAAGGCCTCACACATTTGAACACGGTATTACTATTTGGGTCGCGCTCCAGGCAGGCTGGCACGGTTAGCGATAACAGGCGGTTCGTTTTCTGTAGGCTCTGTGGGTGCCACATCAGTATCATTGGCCGGCGGCTGTTTGGATTCGGGCTCATTGTTGTTCGTCCCTACAAACGAGGCGGCAAGCCTAATGAATAAATTGAGATAAATCAATATGATATTTATACCCTAGGTTAAAAATGGTCTTGATAGCGTTGAAGCAGGACTGGGAAATGGAGTATGGTGCAAGCTTACTGAAATGGGAATTTATTACTGATCAATCCCACCTCAGGTAGAAAAATCTTGTTATACTACAAATATAAATTTAATTTTAATCATCTTAATTTAAAATTACTTAATTATGTTTAAGAAAGATAATATTGATCATATGATCACCTCTTCACTTAACCATTTTCAGTATCAATCTGATTATGACTCTGTCTTACAATTTGTTAGTCGAAATGTTGAAATTCCTAAATTAGTCGAGCAAGTTATCAAAGAAAATGAAGAGGGCTTAGAAACATTACGACAGAATTTAAATAATATTGATCATTCAATCTATACAAATCCACTGTGCCAGATTTTTTCATTAGCCCTTCTTAGGGAACGCAGAATTTCAATAGATGAATTTTTGGAAATTAATATTAAATTAGCAATATTAATGCAGTTCACAAAAAAACAAGATGTTTCAAAAGATGATCAAGATATAAAAATATTAAGCGAAATCAAACTATTTTCTCTTGGCGAAAAAGATATAAAATCTAAATTCTTATATTCCTTATCAATGGCGTATTGCAAGAAATTTCCTGGGAAAAAATTTGATCTGGCAGAATTTGAAAAGGAGATAGATCGCCTTCCTGATGCAGAAAAAAATGTTGTCGGGATTTTAATGCCGAAAATGAAAGATAGTGAAGCTCGCTCATTCTTGAAAGGAACTCTTTGCTATTTTCCAGTACTGGCTAAAGGTCAAAATTATGTTTATATTCCATCTGTTGCTTATATCAATCTTTTCTTAAAAAAATTAAATCCTGAATTACCTATCAAAATGGCCCCTGTTTTTGGTAGTATTAATTTATCGACGCTATATTTAATGCATCAAAAAGGTTTTCATCCTGTTAGCCTTTATTCACCTCATGTCAAAAAATCCAACCCCAAAAAAATTCACGACAAGCGTATTGGACCTCTGCCAACATCCTTGCATGATATAGCAGCCCATGTTTATTGGGGGAACTTGTTACCATCCTCACAATTTAATTTCCTTTATGAATATTTTCTGCCTAAAATCGGCCAACTATTTGAGTTAAAAATATCTGATATTAATGGAGGGAAATATAGGAATATTTTTAACATTATTGATATTAATTTTGTTAGTGGGCTCTATAGTGCAAAAACGCCTGATATGATTTTATATTGGAATTTAAAAAAAGTGCTCTATGATTTTTTACCCGCTGATATGAATAATTCAAACGAATATCATGATATAAAAAAATTGTTATCTGAACTCATCAAAGATGATTCCTATATCAAAGAAAAATACAATATCGATATTGAAAAATTACTTGAGAATGAAACGAATGCCGACCCCGATCCAACGGATAACCCTAAAATTCAAATTATTTTAAATTTGATTAAAGAAATAAAGGCGGAGAAAATTAGAAAACTGTGGCCTAATAAATAGTAACTGGAAGAGTAACTATTTCCCCGTCAATAAGGATGTTGACGCGGGGAAATAGTGTACAGTTAGCTGAAAGAATTGTTTTTTATCATCTCTCATCCCTACTGACAATAGTATCTACGATACCTGCTGCCAGCCAACCGCTGCAGCACAGCTATAACAAATTGAATTTTTCATTGTTTTAACATAAAGTAGGTTTCATAGCTTTTATCAAAAATCTATTGCAAGGACAGCATAAGATGTCAAACGTTGCTCAAATATCCTTAAAAGGAACTGCGGAAGATGATCCCGTCTCTAATGTATTAAAGTGGACTCTTTTAATCACAGCAATTGTATGCTTCGCATTCATAGCCTGGGGAACATTTAAAACCTATGAGCTGGCCCCTCCTCTGCCACAAAAATTTTTATCAAGTACTGGTTTAGTCTTAATGACCGATACAGATATTACAGCAGGAAAAGCAGGATTTCAGCGCGCTGACTTAATGGACTATGGCAGCATCTATGGCATGGGATCCTATTTTGGCGAAGACTATACTGCCAAATACTTAGTACGTTTAGGACAACTAATTGAAAATGAATTAGCAATACAAAAATTTTCTACCCCTTTGCAAAATTTATCTATTGGGAATCGATATGAAATTCAACTAGAAATGCAGAGATCATTAAAACAACTCGATCTTACACAACAAAATTTAGTGCTATCCCCTCCTGTGGTAAAAGCGATACAACAGCTTCAATCAGAAATATCTCAACATCTTCTTAATCATGATTATGAAAAAGGATGGACAAAAGCATACAGTTTAAATAAAACTTCGGCCTTACAAACTGCCGACTTCTTGATTTATTCATCATTAACAACGGTTGCAAATCGGCCTGGAAAAGATTTTTCATATACAAATAATTGGCCCTATGAGCCAAGCGTGGGAAATGTTGCAACAAACCAAACATTCTATTGGACTTGGATTTCTTTCTGTTTCGTCTTTTTTGGTTTTGGCGTAGTTTTATATATCTATCATCGGTACTTAAGCGAACCAGATGTGGGAATCAAAACCCCTTTTTTACTGGAATTTAAGCCGCTAACCGTTAGTCAAAGAAAGGTTGGTAAATATTTTATTATCGTCTCATTAGTGTTGCTTGCTCAAATTTTAGTAGGGGCATTAATGGCTCATTATTATGCTGAACGTGAGGCTTTTTACGGTATAAACATTGGTGCTTTTTTGCCATTTAATTTTTTAAGAGATGTGCATATTCAAACACCTATTGTTTGGATTGGATTATCGTGGATAAGTGCTGCCATTTTTCTTGCTCCCATTATTAGTGGTCGGGAAGCCAAATGGCAGGGTACTCTGGTTGATTTATTATTTTGGGTAACCCTTTTTATTGTTGCAGGGGCCATTATTGGCAACTATCTTGGAATTATGGGATTTATTGATAGGGCGTGGTTTTGGATTGGAAACCAAGGTTTATCTTACTTACAGTTAGGGCGTTTATGGCAAATTGGCTTTTGCCTTGGATTAATCCTTTGGAGCTTCATTGTTTTTAGAGGAATGTGGCCAACTTGGGGAAGTCTTAAAAAAGCTACCATTGAATTTTGGACTGGCCACATACATCTCGAACATTTATTTTGGGCAAGCACTATCAATGTCGCGGTTTTATACTGCTTTGGAATGATCCCTTTAACAGGAATTGAAAAATCCTTCACAATTACCGATTTTTGGCGTTGGTGGGTCGTGCATTTATGGGTAGAACAATCTTTCGAATTTTTTACAGTTTGTGCGACTGCTTATCTTTTGATGGGAGTGGGATTAGTTTCTCGACGATTAGTAGAGAGAACGGTTTATTTTGAAGCCATCTTAATCTTTCTTGGCGGAGTAATTGGCACTGGGCATCACTGGTATTGGACTGGCACACCCGATATGTGGGTTCCGCTAGGTACGATGTTTTCTTTTATCGAAGTGTTACCCCTAACACTGCTAATCATTGATGCTATTGAAGAGCTACAGTTAATCAGAAAACAAAGAATATTCGCTTACAATTTAGCTTATTTATACATTTTAGGCGCTGCATTTTGGAATTTTGTGGGCGCAGGTGTCTTTGGCGGCGGTACATTAAATGCTCCTCTTATTAACTATTACGAACATGGTACTTTTCTCAGTTTGAATCACGCTCATACAGCCTTATTTGGTGCATTTGGCTTATTGGCTTTAGGATTAGTATATTTTTGTTTACGCTACGCAACGGGGAATCGATTTGCATGGAGTGACCGTTTCGGTGAATGGGCGTTTTGGTTATATAATTTTGGATTGATTCTATGGATCGTACTTAATTTTTTTCCAATAGGATGGTCACAATTAATGGATGTTTACCAACACGGATTTGCCCATTCAAGAAGTTTAGAATTTTATAACACGACATTGTTATGGCAATGGCTACGAACGCCGGGTGATGTTGTTTTTGCAATGGGTGCATTACTAATGGCTTATGATTTCATCATAAAAATTCGGCCATTTTTTCCCGGTGTTGTGAGTGCGCCAGATCATGGTGCCGATTTAGTAACAAAAGAAGTTTCTTGATTGAAGCTATCATTCAATCCAACTATACGATAACGACACAGTTGATTGCATTTGCCTCCCAATCCGGTTATTGGTTATGGCCAAACCTTAGTAAATGATCTGTTCAATATGGATTCCTTTGATAGTCGGACTATGGATATATTTTTGTAAATATTGCGTTAATGGCTCCGCTTCCACCCGGCCATGAATACTTGAAGCATTATAAAACATAAGATCTTGCCCCGTGCGGATGGCGAATCCTAAGTGTGAAACATTTAAATTTGTACCATAGCCCGCTGGAAAACCGGGAAAATGATTCCGAATATCCCAATTTGGTCGAACGATAGCGATTACTGAACCTGGAGGTATTTGATTAAAGTAATAAGTATTCGCGTTTCCATCCGCGTTAAACAACTTGTTCAATGGTAAATAGGATAATTGACTTGATCGCGCCTGAAAACGGCCACTGTTCGATTGTAGCTGAGTGAGCAAAACATTGGCTTTCGAAGGGTCAGGGAGAGGTGCCAATAGATGCATCGCTTTTAACGGTCTTACCTTATACCAATTGGGTTTATCAATAGCTGTTTCGGCAATTAATCTAATAGGCTGCCCGGCCATATCAACAATTTTCTCAGTGACGTCTTTTATCCAGCTCAGCTGCTGTGTATTAGGAATCCATTCTAAGTCTGTAAACCAATCAGTTCGGTTCGTATAACCGATTTCTGACTTACTATAGCGAATTGCTAATATATTCTTACGAAATTGCACAATATTTTTTGCATGAATCAAGGCAAGCACTGTATTCACATAGGAAACGCAATCAAATTTATCCGTCCTATATAAAGGTTCTTGAGAATATTTCGCGTCTTTACCTTCGCCCAATGGCTCTAAAAAATAGGAAGAACCTAGAAAGAACTTGGCTGCTTCATGCAATGCATCTTTTTGTTGCTGAGCAAGCATTTTTAAGCATTGAGCAATGGCCAAATCATACTGATTCATATCATAAGGCTGTACTACAACAATAGTATTTCCATCCGCTGGCGAAAAATGTATTCTATCTGTATTAACCGTTTCACTGCACATGCAACCACCTTGTTTCATCGAGCATTCATACTAAAATTGCCACTAACCCTATATGGTAATCGCCAACTTTAATCCGTTAAAAATACCTTGAAATAACGCATTGGTAAAGCCATTCCTTATGCAACCGGCGCGCAGCAGCTGGTTGATTTATCTCACACGCTGGACGAAGCAAATCGGCCTTTCGCCGTATGTGTCAAATTGGACACTAAATGGAGCACTTTCATTTAATGTCTTTAATACCCAATCACCATCACGCTTGTTTGCAAGGTGCAACCTAAATTTTTTAATTTGTAGAGGAATTAATGTCATTTTTTCAAACTGCAATGACATAGCGTCAAAGTCAAGAAAATACATTAAAGGTAAGTCATCTCGATGCTCCTCGTATCCGCTAATCCCTTCATAATCATTGATAAAATCACCACAGCCATAAAATATGGGTTTCCCATTATACATTTCGATAGCACGCGGATGGTGTGATGAATGGCCAAATACGACGTCTACTTTGCCAATATCGATTAAGCCATAAGCAAATGAACGAAAGGAATCCGGAATTTCATGTCCCCAGTTACTTCCCCAATGAATGCTAAATATAATTAAATCGCCTGACCTTTTAAACGTTTGTATGTTTTCAGCAACATGCGTCAGCGTCTTTATAGTTAAATCGGGTAAATAATAAACTCCCGAACGATGAGCTGAGGCTTGCCAGGCTGAAGGTATCCCGCTCGAAGGAGTACCTGCTGAAAACACCAATACTCTTTTATTCAAAATTAACTCGACAATAGCTGGTTGCATAGCATGGGTTATGTTTTCGCCTGCGCCTGAGAACTTTATTCCTGCTGATTTTAATGTCACAAGCGTTTCTTTTAAACCTTTATAACCCCAATCTAAAAGATGATTATTAGCGAGAGCACAAATATTAATGCCGGCAGAAGTTAAAACAGCAATATTAAGAGGATGCATACGATAATGGATACCCTTATTTGGCCAGGGATCGCCAGCTTGGGTAATAGCAGTTTCAAGATTAATAATTTTTACATCGGGTTGAAATTGTCGCCAAATCAATAAAGCGTCCCCCCATATATAATCCATTGCGACTGGATAAGTTATCTTACCATTTGTTTTTTCTGCCAAGAATACATATTCCCGAGCATCCTTGACAAAAGGTTCATAGAGCCTTGGTTCAACTTGGTGAGGGAGTATTTGATCTATTCCTCTTCCGGTCATAACATCCCCGCAGAGGAATAGACGAAAAATATTCGTTGAATGATTCATAATGTATGAATGAAAAGTAACTCAGTTTATTGTCAAATAATTGGTGAATACATTGATGTTAACAACTTCATAAATGCTCTTGTAATTGTTTTACTAATTGCCTCTCATTCAAGCTGGTATAATCTTTCTCGATGGTTATTGCTACCGATTTTTGTAGACCGTTTGCACGAGAAATATGTTTATTAAGCATGCCCATAAAAACAGGCGATGCAATTAAAATAAGTTGTTCAAATTCGTTTTCCAAATAGGCCTCATGCAATACCTTACTCAACTGAAAAGCAAATCGATCTTCCTCATAACGTTTAGGATCCGTTGGTGGATCATAGGTATCCGATCCAAATTCCGTTGCACGGTAGCGACCACTGTTGTCGCTAACAAGTTGACTATCATGTTTGCGACTTTCCGGATGCTTGTATTCATTAAGTAATTTTAAGTCGTTTTCATTTGCCTGAGGCATAAATAACTTTGCCTTGTATGTGGTATAAATACGCGCCTTCGTTGAATCCGCAACTAACACCCATGTTCTACCATTCATTCTAAACTCCATTTTTATTTGCTATCGATCATTTAGAATAAATTTCTTTTGATTTTATTTAAAATTAAGCTATTTATTACATCTTGACACTTATTGATTAGCTACACAATATAGGGAAATACCCTAGTTTAAAGCTAAAATAATTGACATTCTAAATTGAATTAATTCACGCATAAACGTCAGCATGGATATCACGCATATTGCACTGTGCTAAGCGCATTACAGCAAATAAAATATGCGCATAGGATGAAAGGGTGCCCAAAAAGTTATCAAAGATTTAATAATAAAAACATATACTTAAGCTGATATTCCTAGCTATAATGCATGATTCATTGAGCTGCCATTAGTTAGTTTTTTCAGTTTAAGACAAAAAACAATCTTAAGTTTGGAGAAGAATCTGCTGAAATGATAGCATCGTATCGTTGGGAGAACACGCATAAAAAACGTTATTATTGCCTTATTCTAGCGCAAGATTTATTTGGTGATTGGGTCATTACAAAAGTATGGGGCGGTATTAACAAGGCCTCTGGTCGTATTGTTCATTTGCCTTGTCCATCTTATGAAATAGCCCATAGCACAATTGAAAAAATTGCTCGTACCAGAGAAAAGCGCGGTTATATTTTATGCAGATAAAAGAATACTCAATCAAGTTGCTTGCTGGGCATAACAGTCAATCCAGTTTGTGCCATTTTCGCTGATATCTTATCTGCATTAGTTCCGATCTAATCTGACACTTGCTACTTGAAAAAAGTAAGGTTACCCGTTTTGATAGTTATGTCGAGTAAAAATCAAAACATTAAAGAGGTAACCTTATGTACGAGTGTACGCAAAAAATCATTAAAAACAAGGTCGGTCTGTTAAATTTGGCAGAAGAGCTAGGGAATGTATCAAGAGCCTGCAGGGTAATGGGCTTCTCCAGAGATACGTTTTATCGTTATAAATCAGCAGTTGAGCAAGGAGGCATTGAGACCTTGTTCGACAAGAGCAGACGGCAGCCAAACATCAAGAACCGCACCGATGAAGCTACAGAGAATGCTGTATTGGACTATGCCATTGAGTACCCCGCGCATGGTCAATTAAGAGTCAGTAATGAGCTTAGGAAAAGAGGTGTTTTTGTTTCTCCTAGCGGTGTTCGTTGCATCTGGCTAAGGCATGATTTGGCATCATTTAAACAGCGTCTAACCGCACTGGAAAAGAAATCTGCCGAGGAGAACTTAATTCTAACTGAAGCACAACTGGCCGCGCTAGAACGCAAAAAAGACGATGATATGGCCTGCGGTGAAATTGAAACAGCACATCCTGGCTATCTTGGTTCACAAGATACCTTTTATGTTGGCAATCTCAAGGGTGTTGGGCGCATTTATCAGCAAACATTTGTTGATACCTACTCCAAAGTGGCTCATTGCAAGCTATATACCACAAAAACACCGATTACATCTGCTGACCTGTTAAATGATCGTGTGTTGCCATTCTTTGAAGAACAAGGCTTGGGCTTGCTGCGCGTATTAACGGATCGTGGCACTGAGTTTTGCGGCAAGGTAGAGCAACACGATTACGAGTTGTATTTGGCGCTCAATGATATTGAGCACACCAAAACGAAAGCTCAATCACCCCAGACCAATGGCATCTGTGAACGCTTTCATAGGACGATTCTGAATGAGTTTTATCAGGTTGCTTTCCGAAAGAAAGTTTACACAACTATTGACGAGTTGCAAAAAGATCTGGATGATTGGCTCGGTTATTACAACAATGAACGCACACATCAGGGTAAAATGTGTTGTGGCCGAACTCCGATGGCGACATTGATTGATGGTAAAAGAATCTGGAAGGAAAAAGTTGATAATCTCAACTTGAACTGACAGTAAAACCGTAACTGAAAAACGGGTAACTGTCAGATCAAGTCGGAACTTTTACATCTTATCTAAACAGAAATTGAAAAGCATAAAATTTTCTAAACTAATTTATTTGCCTATCATTTACATATTTACCATAGAGAAGATTATATTTTAAACATATCAATCATTCGATTCAAATTTGCAGCTGCGAGCCTCTTGTTTATGGCAATAAAAGACCTATACTATCCGCAAATTTAGTCTGGAATGCAGCATTTTCATGGATGAATACAAAAGTAAACGTTTAGTTTTTCATATTTGGATTGTGTGTGCGCTAGGATTGTTTATTGATGGATATGACTTATATATAAGCTCGGTTACCGAACCGTTTATTAATGCGCTTTACCACCCGAATCCATTTTTGATTGGCCTGACTCAAGCAGCCGCGCCTATCGGTGCATGTTTAGGTGCGATTTTAATCGGACGACTGGCTGATATGATTGGGCGAAAAAGTCTGCTAATTTTCAATCTAGTGTTTTTTGTAGTGATAGCCCTGCTATCCGCATTTGCATGGAATTCCACTTCACTTTGCGTATTCAGATTCTTGATTGGTTTTGGCGTTGGTGCAGATTATCCGATTTGCGCAGCTTACTTGGCAGAAATGATACCTGAAAACAAATCTAATAAGCTAATTGCTGGAGCAATGTTTATTAATTGCGCAGCATCGCCCATTGGTGTTTTAGTCGCTCTGGGAATCTATAATATTTATCCTCACCTAGAGGTATGGAGAATATTGCTGGCAACCGGCGCACTGCCAGCAATAGTTGCATTGCTGCTCCGTGCAATTGGAACATGCACTGCAATGCGCTTATTTCGCTGAACAATCAGGCCACTCTAATGATGTCATTTTAGCTTGCTTATTTCATGACATAGGTCATTTTGCTTCAGAATATCAGCATTTGCAAATGGCAGACCTAGGCACGGTCAATCATGAATGGATAGGAGCCAAACTAGTTTATGATTGGGGGTTTTCAAAAAAAGTTGCCTTACTGATTGGCAATCATGTTGATGCGAAACGGTATTTGGCAGCAAAAAAAGAAAAGTATTTTGCACAACTATCGGCAGCTAGTAAAAAAACGCTGGACTATCAAGGCGGGCCAATGTCAAATCAAGAAATGGTATTATTTGAAAAGCATTCTTTTTTTAAAGAAATTTTACAAGTTCGCATTAATGATGAAAAAGGGAAAGAGACTGATTTAACTGTACCAAATTTAACTCATTATCTGCCTAAAATCAGAGATCATCTCAGTCTAAATAATGGAGACAAGGATATACATATCCCGGTGTTACGCTGCAACATAGACGAAACGTGGGTAAACCAATTTAAAGCTGCGCTCGAAAAGCAGGAAATGTAGTTTGTTTTTTAACTGTAAAAGTTCCGACTTGATCTGACAGTTACCCGTTTTTCAGTTACGGTTTTACTGTCAGTTCAAGTTGAGATTATCAACTTTTTCCTTCCAGATTCTTTTACCATCAATCAATGTCGCCATCGGAGTTCGGCCACAACACATTTTACCCTGATGTGTGCGTTCATTGTTGTAATAACCGAGCCAATCATCCAGATCTTTTTGCAACTCGTCAATAGTTGTGTAAACTTTCTTTCGGAAAGCAACCTGATAAAACTCATTCAGAATCGTCCTATGAAAGCGTTCACAGATGCCATTGGTCTGGGGTGATTGAGCTTTCGTTTTGGTGTGCTCAATATCATTGAGCGCCAAATACAACTCGTAATCGTGTTGCTCTACCTTGCCGCAAAACTCAGTGCCACGATCCGTTAATACGCGCAGCAAGCCCAAGCCTTGTTCTTCAAAGAATGGCAACACACGATCATTTAACAGGTCAGCAGATGTAATCGGTGTTTTTGTGGTATATAGCTTGCAATGAGCCACTTTGGAGTAGGTATCAACAAATGTTTGCTGATAAATGCGCCCAACACCCTTGAGATTGCCAACATAAAAGGTATCTTGTGAACCAAGATAGCCAGGATGTGCTGTTTCAATTTCACCGCAGGCCATATCATCGTCTTTTTTGCGTTCTAGCGCGGCCAGTTGTGCTTCAGTTAGAATTAAGTTCTCCTCGGCAGATTTCTTTTCCAGTGCGGTTAGACGCTGTTTAAATGATGCCAAATCATGCCTTAGCCAGATGCAACGAACACCGCTAGGAGAAACAAAAACACCTCTTTTCCTAAGCTCATTACTGACTCTTAATTGACCATGCGCGGGGTACTCAATGGCATAGTCCAATACAGCATTCTCTGTAGCTTCATCGGTGCGGTTCTTGATGTTTGGCTGCCGTCTGCTCTTGTCGAACAAGGTCTCAATGCCTCCTTGCTCAACTGCTGATTTATAACGATAAAACGTATCTCTGGAGAAGCCCATTACCTTGCAGGCTCTTGATACATTCCCTAGCTCTTCTGCCAAATTTAACAGACCGACCTTGTTTTTAATGATTTTTTGCGTACACTCGTACATAAGGTTACCTCTTTAATGTTTTGATTTTTACTCGACATAACTATCAAAACGGGTAACCTTACTTTTTTCAAGTAGCAAGTGTCAGATTAGATCGGAACTAATGCATTTTAACATATAGAATGGCTAGCTTGAACTCCCATTTGCTGCGATTGAATGGTTTCACTTGGATTCGCAATATGATCAGCTCGCTTGATTATTGGTCTATAGACAATACGGAACACATATTCATTGGCATTTGCACTTGGTATAGGATTGAAGCTAATTGAACTTGTTGATGAAGTTAATTTATATAAATTATTACCTTTGTTTTCAATTTGATCAAAGTTAATAAAATTAAATGCGTCCATAGTATTTTGCGCTTCATTCTGGTTCACAAAGGCATCCATCGTGATAAATTCAGCGCTTTCTATTTGAATCCATTCGTATCGCTCGCCAAGCAAAATAAATGTCTTAAGGTTGGCAGGTAGCCATACTGAGAAAAAACCATCGTGGGTTGCTACGGCTTCGGTTGGTGTTTTATAAACTTCTGTACCCTGTTGAAACATTACTTGAATGGGTTCCTTTCTTAAAACCATGTCCTTTAATTTTAAATCAAGACCAAAACGATGCTGTGCAATTAAGGACAAAACAAATTCAATGCCGGCTGTTCTCAACTCTGCAGGATAATTTGTGCGGGTTAACTTAGATGGTTTTTCCATGTAAAACATACCACGTTTGCGTAATCCTAAAAGGCCTTGTTCTGGGTCAAATACGCGTAAAATATCCGTCGTTCCCAGGTTCATTTCCGCTTGGAATGTCTTTAGGTAATCAAGCTCCCATTCTGTCGGTAGGAATATCATTCTGCACAACTCGGTCATTGCTGTTTGGCGAAGCATATCATTTGAAAGAGTCATATTAGCCAGTCTGAAAAATTCGATCGCATCCTTTACAAACTGGATGCATGAAGATTGAATGTTAATTAATTTTTGATGTTGCTGGTCACCCATGATAATATCTGAATAAATTGCATCTCCGTTTTCGTCATAGTCAATCACACTTCTTTCATTCGAAGTACAAAGTTGCTCAAGCAACGTAATATAAAATACGATTGTTAACATTGCATTATCATCACACCATGATGGGTCGATTAAACCACAACGATTTGCTTCCCAGCCCGGGACACGCAGAGAAAGCAAATAACGCCCTACCACGTCAATTCCTAATGCTTTGAAAACGGGTGTGAGCCGCCGTTGTGCCGTGCCACTATAGCCTAAATCCACCAGAACCAGTGTGCTGCCTTTTTCAAGGCCAACCTGCTTGTCAAGATGCTTAATTAATCTTGATCGATATTGTTCTGATTTAGCGAGAATAATTTTAACAATATCTTTTCTGCGGATGAGCTTCATAAATTCAGATGCAGGGTTTTTACTGTGCTCCGCCACTCTAATAATAGGATCATAAACTTTTTCTGGTAAAAGCAGCTGCCTAGCTACGTCATGAAACCGATTTGTGGCTCCAATCTCAATGAGGTAACTATCAATATCATCAGGTGTCATAAATGATGCCGCATATGAAGCAAAACGGCTAATTCGAACCCGCTTCCCTATCTCGCTACCGAGATAAGTCTCACATGCCATAGAAGGCAAATAGGCATCCCGCATTAAAAATAATACCTTAGGATTCTTGTTTTTCTCTTTTAGCTTTGTGACTTCATTGCACAGAAAATGTGCAAATGAATACATAATCGGGCCAAGCGACGCATAGCCAATAAATTTTTCAGGGTTTGTTTTACTAAAGGATTGCAATGAAAATACACAACGAAAAGGGGAATATAATGGTTTTACTGAATTTATACTCGGGTCAATTATTTTAGCTGCTGTGTCTTGAAGTCGAATTAAGTCTTTAATGCAATCATCCTGGTGAATAAAATGAAATGCATTGATTTTAAATGCCTTAGGCATAAGGTAGTCGGCAACCGGATTATCACCTATATGCAATATCTGTTCTGGCGAACATCGAGTATACTGAATCACATCATAAAATATACCTGATGTTTTAGATCTTCCCACTTCACATGAACAAAATATCTTGTCAATTATTTCTAACGCGTCTTTTGGCAAAAAGAATGATAGCATTTCTTTAAGTTGATATTCTTCAAAATAAGTGTCGCTAACAATAATAACTTTAATCCCTGTCTTTCTTGCCGCTTTCAGTAATTCAATGACAGGAGGAAATGCAAAACAAGCATTTTTTTCGGATAGTAATTCGTCTTTTACTAGATCATTAATCTGTTCTTGAGTTAGTTCATGAAAACCATCAGCATAAATATCTTTTAATTTTACTTCACCGCCCTTGCCTTTTAACGCCGAAAGTTGTCTAGATTTACCTTCTGCGCTAATACGCAATGAAGCGTTAAATCCCATTGATTGAAAGAAATGTCTTTGCTGCAAATCAAAAAAAACGTCTTTTGGCGATGCTGTTTTACGCCAAATTAAAGTATCAAAACAGTCTAAAGACAAAACCTTGATTTTGTCTTTAAAATGCTCTAACAACTTAAGAAGATCGTTTGCTCTTACTTTATCTGACATTTGCATCATGCTTTGCAATCTAACTTGTGTTACTTTGTCCATATCAACTCCTATTTTATTCTGAACGCATTTTTGCACGGATCCTTGCGATGGCGATGCTATGTAATTGAGATATGCGTGCTTCTGTTAATTCAAGCACTTCCCCAATCTGTTTAAAAGTGAGCTCTTCAACATAATAAAGCGATAAAACTAGCTGTTCCTTTTCAGGAAGCAGTTTAAGAATTTCCTTGAGCTGGGTCTTTACAGCGTCTTTTTGCGCAATTCGTTCAGGATCATTCGAATCATCAGCTAAACTATGCTCAACATGCTTGTCGGCAAGATTTGCGACATAAAACATATTGATTTCTTGGGATATCTTGAAATACTCTTCATGGGTTATATTCAATTCCATTATAATATTTTCAAGTGTCGCCTGCTGCTTGTTTCTTTTTTCAATTTTGTTTATTGCATCAGAAACCTTTTTCATTTTTTTAATAATGTCGCGGCTAATCCAAGAATTTTTCCTTAATGAATCAATTATTGCTCCCCGTATTCTGATAGTGGCGTATGTTTCAAAACTAGCTCCCATTTCAGGGTTATAATTTTTCCGAGCTTCAAGCAAACCAATCAATCCAGACTGTAATAAATCGTCAAACTCAATATGCGATGGTAACTTGCGCTTGATTTGGGTTGCTATCTTTTTTACCAAATCCAGGTGGTTTAGAACAAACTGTTCTAAAACGACATCTGAATTTTTCTCGTACATTGTTATGCTTTGCATAACAAATCCTTAAATTTGTTGATGAATCAACTTCTCGAAAAAGAAATGAATTCCGCCAGGCAATTCAGTGTCTTTATGCCAATTTATTATATTGCTACAAACATCATTAATTGCTGAAACAGCATCTGAATTTGGGTATTTATCAACAATTGCTACCCTTTCTTGCGCTGAAATACCAATATAGTCATCGTAGGGTATATGACCCAAATAATTTGTATTAACGTCAATAAACTTTTCAGTTACTTTTTGGAATCTGCTAAACACCTGGAAACCATCGTGCTGGCTCTTTACCTTATTTACAATTATGCCGAATCGTTTTCTGGCATATTTTTGGTGTAAAATTTTAATGACAGCATAGCTGTCCATTAATGATGAAGGATCGTTGCATATAACAACGACTACCTCTTGAGATGCGTTCGTAAAATCTATAACTTGGCGTGATATCCCCGAGGCCATATCAATGATCATTATATCGATATCTTCGACAAAGTTAGAAAATGAATGTATAAGACCTATATATTGCGATGGGGACAAGTCAGCCATGCATTGTATACCTGATGAAGAAGGTATTACCTGAATCCCATGCGGCCCTTTTATACTTATTTCATGTAGACTAGAATTTCCTAACAAAACATCATGAAGCGTTTTATTAGGACTTAAGCCGAGCATGACATCAACATTTGCCAATCCAAGGTCTGCGTCCAGCAATAATACTTTCTGTTTAGCTTTAGCAAACGCCACTGCCAAATTAACTGCTATAGTAGTTTTGCCTATTCCCCCTTTACCGCCGGTTATTGATATAATACGCATAAAGTTGCTCTCAACTGGTTGTTTTATTTCGGAAGGCACTTAATTTAAGTAATTTGGCAATTTCCAGCATTTTAAATAAATTCCACTTTCCTATTTTTTTTCTTTCTAATTTATCTGCATATGTTTTTTGTAATGTGGCAATGCTGTCTGATAATGCCTGAATGCTTTCATTCATAGTTTCCATCTGCATTTTGAAACTTTCAATTAATTTGTAATCAAATGAGCTGTCAACCTGTTTGATTTCATGCGGTATTGATTTATCGACATCGATAGGTTGTCCATTTTGAGCGGTTGGTTCATTGGTATCCAGCGGCAACCCTGCAAGTACTTCGACGCCGCCTGGTATTTTTCGTGTAGAATAGATTAATGCCTCTGGGCCCAGCGCGTCATTAACGGTAAAAATCGCTCTATGTGTATTCGAGGCAACAAATCTGTATAATTTCATTTTTATTCCCTCTTATCCAATTTTAGCGACAATATTCAATTGCCGATCATCAGGCACTTCGTTGTGTGCCAGAAAATGTAAATTGGGGATTCCAGGCTTGAACAATTTCTCTAATAACCCCCTTAACTCGCTTGTGACTAACATAATGGGTGGCAGCGAATCCAGCTCACTTTTGCGCACAAATTCAAGCAATTTAGTGTAGAGTTTTTCAGTCAACGACGGTTCTAACACAACTATTTTTTCTCCACCTTCATGGTTCGGTTGTATAGACTTATGCAAGATTTGTGCCAAGTCATTATCAAAAACGGCTACCGGCAATTCCTTTTTATCACCGCAAATGCTATAAACAATCAAGTGCTTTATCGCTACGCGTACATTCTCCACCAAGTAATCAAGGTCCTTTGATTTTGCCCACACTTCAATCATCTTCTCGGCAATTGACCGTATATCAATAATAGGAATACCAGATTGAAGTAACCGCTGAAGAGTAGTTACGATAATTGGCAGAGGCACAGCTTGTGGGCCAGATGTTAGTGTCTCCGTCAGTTTAGGAGTAGATACGGTTAATCGGTTAATTAATTGCTGAACTTCGTCGTACCCAAGTAAATGATGCGAATTATTTTTAATAACTTGATTTAAATGCGTAGCCACGACAGTACTAGCATCGACGACAGTATAACCAAGTCCTTGAGCATAATCACGTTGATCAGCCGATATCCAATAACTATCAAGGCCAAACGTAGGATCCTTACAAGGTGTTCCTGTAAGGGCGTGTTTAATATGCCCAGGGTTAATAGCTAAATTCATATCAGGATAGACTGGTGCTTCTGCAATAACTACACCTTTCATGTAAATTCGGTAATGATTTGCAGGCAAATGCAAATTATCTTTAACGTGAATGGTTGGAATCAAAAATCCTAATTCCATTGAAAGCTTTTTGCGTATTCCTTTTATTCTATTAATAAGCAAACCATCTTTATTTATGCCAACCATATTAATCAAATTATAGCCTATTTCAAGTGTCAAACGATCAGTATGCACAACTTCATCCCAATTGAGTTCAGCACTATCGAGAGTGTTTGCGGCTTGTTTCTTTGTATTTTCATGAGTTGAATCGGTTTTTACTGAATTCTTTACATAAATAAAATAACTGATCAACACGCATATTGCTGCCAGTGACAAAAATGGTAAATGCGGCATATTAGGAATCAGCGATAAAACAAATATGGTGGCACCAGCCAGCAAAATGGGTTTTGGATTATTAAATAACTGGCTAACTGTTTGTTCACTTATATCATGCTCATTGCTTACTCTCGTCACCATGATGGCCGCAGCTATCGACATCAGCAATGATGGAATTTGGGCTACCAATCCATCACCGATGGTCAACAATGAGAATGTTTTTACTGCCAATGCAAATGGCATATTATGTTGAAAAATACCGATGACGATGCCGCCAATCAAGTTTATAAATAATATTAATAATCCCGCAACAGCATCGCCGCGGACAAATTTACTTGCACCGTCCATCGATCCATAGAAATCAGCTTCCTGAATAATTTCTACTCTTCGTTTCTTTGCTTCTTCTTGGGTTATAACGCCAGCGCCTAAATCCGCATCAATTGACATTTGCTTGCCTGGTAACGCATCCAAAGTGAATCGAGCACTTACCTCTGATATACGGCCTGCACCTTTAGTTACAACGACGAAATTAATAATCATCAATATGGCAAAAACAATCATACCAACCACAAAGCTGCCGCCAATAACAACTTCTCCAAATGCACGAATGACCTCACCAGCAGCACCAGGACCTTGATTTCCGTGCAGTAACACGATCCTTGTTGAAGCTATATTTAGTGTCAATCTTAAAAGAGTTGTCACCAATAAGATCGTAGGAAATATGCTAAAATCAAGTGGCCTGAATATATAAATGCAAACCATCAAAATAATCAAAGACAATGTAATATTGGAGGAGAATAGCAAATCAAGCAGGATTGGTGGCAAAGGAATAATCGTCATTGTCAGCATGACTAAGATAAGAATTAATATTCCAAAATTAAACTGCTTAATATTTTTAATATTAATAAGCTGTGAAAAATTATTCATGATGTTTATCCTCATTGAGGTTACTCATGATATATAAATTCCTTCGGAATACTTAAATCTTCTATGATTTCAGGATGTTTCCCTACCCCATACTGATAATTTTTAAGCTGATAAACGTACGAAAGAACAATCGCGACTGGTTTATATAATCCAGGATGTATTTCAGAACCCAGCTTTGTTGTAAAATAAATTGCGCGAGCTAAATCAGGCGCCTGATAGATCGATATTCCATGTGAAATCGCTGCCTTCCTTATTTGGTACGCAATGATACCCTTGCCTTTTGCAATTACTTTTGGAGCTTTGTCTTTGCCGCTGTTATACTTTAGCGCAACTGCATAATGGGTAGGATTGGTTATCACGACACTGGCTTTTGGTACGGAATAATTTATCCTTTGCTTGACCATGGCGAGTTGTTTAAGACGCATTTTTCGTTTCGATTCTACGCTTCCTTCTGTATCCTTTTGTTCATCTTTAACTTCCTGCAATGACATTTTTGCCTGTTGTTGATATCTAAAATAATGATATGCGATATCAAAGATAACTGTAAAAATAAGCGCTATGCAGAGGAACAAAATAAAATATTTTATTAAGTATTCAGATGCTGTTATGGCAGAAATAACCTGCAAATTCATTAAACTAATAATATCATTGAGGTTGGATATGAGGAAAAAAGTTAGAATACATAAAAATATAGATGCTTTTACTATTGATCTTGCAATTTCAATTAATGCGTTTTTGTAGGAAAATAATTTACCTAAATTATTAGTTGGATTTAACTTTGACAGTTTGAACTGAATGGCATCAAGAGTAAAGTTCCAGCCTCCAAATAAAAAAGGGGAAAGAATTGCAACTACAAGCATGATAATAAAAATGGGCAACAATTGATAAAAATTAGCTAAGGCAATCTTTTTTAAAATTGCCCCGAGATAATTAGCGTTATGAATCACATCAGGAATACTGGAAAATGCTAAAGAAAAGTTTTTTTTGATAGACATCATCAGCTGAGCTGACATTATAATTAGCATTGCTACAGTCACGGTAAAAACCAACCCGCCAGATAAGTCGCGGGAGCGCATTACAATTCCCTGCTTGCGCAAATCGCTTATGTGTTTGCTAGTTGGTTGGTGCTGTTTTTCCTGCGCCTCATGGCTCATTCAATCAACCTCCAGTCAACCATAATTGGAACTGCTTTAGTCCGCTCCCAATATATTCGACGCCATTTCCAACAAACACTCCAAATGTGAGAAAAACAAATATCAATCCCAATATAATTGAAATGTTAATTCCTACTGAAAAAATATTAAATTGCGGTGCAAATCTACTCATCACCGCAATGGTCATATTCGTTATCAGCATTGCAATTATGATCGCAATTGATAACGACACACCTCCTGTAAAAATAATATTTGCATACTTCAAAATACCGATTAATACATCGTTGGATATGTAATTTAAACTCACAGGTAATGATTTAAAACTCTCTAAGATTAAATTAATAACAATTAGATGCCCATTTAACAGCAAAAATATCAGCATTGCTGCGTAGTTATAGAATAATGTTAATGCCGTTATTGATCCAAATCTCGGATCAATTAATGTAACCATTGAAAACCCTATTTGCGTCGATATTATTTGGCCAAATGCCGTAAAAATCTCAAATATTATATTAAGAATTAACCCAGACACTATACCTATAACTACCTGAAAAATGATTTGCATCACCATGTTAGCAGAAAACAATGCATAATATGGCTTGAAATCCATAGATATTACTGCGATGTATGCCAGCAAAGATGATAGTCCAATTATTATTTTATTATTTACATAATCCCTCCGGAAAAACACAAACGAAGATAATAATGCAGATATCCTGGCTAATGCCAAAATAAATAAAACGAGCTTTTCATATGTTAATGGTATTAAGCTAATTATATTCATATTATCTAATGAACAGCGCCAAATTGTCTAAATAATGGTGTGTAATTAAAATAAGTTTCTGCATTAACCACGGACTCAAAATAAACAGTAATAAAAACATGACAATAAATTTTGGAATAAACGTGAGTGTCATTTCATTTATTTGTGTCGCCGCTTGAATTATTGACATAATTAGACTGATGGCGAGAACAGGCAGAGTGATAATACACACAGCTATCACAACATAGTAGAGCATTTGTTGCATTGCATTCAGTATATGTGTATCATTCATGTTCTCTCCTTTTATTGCTTGTTGCAGCAATACTATCAATCATTAATTGTTCATTTCTTAATTCTTTTAATGCGCTCTCAGCGTTTAATTTCTCCTCGAAGGACAGCATTAAATTTAATTTTTTGTCAAGGTTGCCAATTGTATCAAGCAAGGATAACTTCATTTTTTCTAACATAGTAATCTCAGATTCGGTGTGGTTAATAACATTGTCTATTTTCTTAATAAACATGCGCATGTTCCCATGCAACCCAGGCATGGATTTGCTTAAATTAAAATTGTTAGAATTTAAATAATCAAATTGATATGACTGCATTTTTTTTATTAATGATTGTTTGGTATTGATCTTACTATTTATCTTAGATAGTTCAGATAAATATTTTTTCTTTTCACATTTAATTGAATTTTCCAATATCTTTATTTGCCTCATGTCTTTCATAATTATCCTTGGCTAAATAGCCTTATAAGAAAATCTACACTTGATTTGATATCGCAAGATTCGTTGATGTTTTGAACCAGAAATTTTTCGAGATTATCTATGGATCTTATAGCCTCATCTATTATTTTATTCGCACCTGATTGATACATACCCACATTAATCAAGTCACGGTTTTGATTATATGCGCTATACAATTGTTTGAATTTATGTGAATAAGCTAGCTGGTTTTTATCTACTACAGCTGGCATTACACGGCTGATAGACTTTTCAATGTCAATCGCAGGGTAATGCCCAGCATCTGCCAGCGTGCGTGACAAGATAATATGACCATCGAGCACAGAACGTGCGTGATCACCAATTGGATCGTTATGGTCATCAGCTTCTACAAGAACAGTATAAAACGCTGTAATTGATCCTCTTTCCTTTATACCGTTTCCTGACCGTTCAACTAATTGTGATATCTTTGCAAACACTGAAGGTGTAAATCCTTTGGTAGCTGGCAGCTCTCCTATTGAAAGTGAGATTTCTCTTTGGGCCTGTGCATAACGGGTCAGTGAGTCGAGAATGAGCAACACATCCAGTCCTTTATCTCTAAAATATTCGGCAATTGTAGTTGCCAAAACCGCGCCATTAACACGCATTAGCGGTGAGGTATCAGCTGGTGCAGCGACTACGACTGATCGTGCCAAACCACTTTCACCAAGATTTTCTTCTATAAACTCCTTTACTTCACGTCCTCGCTCACCAATTAATCCTACGACAACCACATCGGCACTTGTAAAGCGGGTCATCATTCCTAGCAATACACTTTTACCGACTCCACTTCCCGAAAATATTCCCAGTCTTTGTCCTTTACTGACGGTCAATAGTGCATTGATTGCACGTATTCCAACATCAAGTGGTTCACTAATTTTTCGTCTTGCGAGTGGATTAATCGGTTTACTTACTAGAGGATAGTATTCATAGCAGCCTGTTTTCCCTTTCCCGTCAATTGGATTTCCGGCTGCGTCTATGACTCTGCCCAGTAGTTTCTCGCCTATACATGCGTGGTTTAATCTGGAAATCGGTACCACGGAAGCTCCCTGCTTTAATCCGTCAGTATGTTCAAGCGCCATTAAATATGTTGTATTTTCTGCAAAACCAATCACTTCTGCATTTATCACCACTCCGTCAGCCGAGGAGATTTGGCAAATGGTTCCTAGTGGAACGGCAAGATTTGACGCCTCAATTTTCATACCTGTAATACGGGTAATCTTCCCTGATACGATAACCGGAATAGGTGCCTCAGCCAACTTATTGAGGTTGGCATAGTGATTTTTAATTTTCTGCTTCATTAAAATGTCAATCATCTTTTGCACCTTATCACCCTATCAATGCGCTCATTGAGTAATGAATGAATTTCGCCTTTATTTGATTTAATAATTAAATCACCATCTACTAATGACGAGTCTACTCGCAAATTTAAATTGTGAGCCTCATCAAACAAGCGGTTATAGTCAGATTGGGATAAATAAATTGTTATTAATCCACCTTTCTCTTGAATCGACTCACTTAATGTATTAATAATTTTTATTAATAACTTTGGATCAGATTTGATTTCTTTGTAAATTAAATTCTTTACCGTTTTTTTTATAATTTGATTAATAATTTCAATTAAATCATCGTCAATTACTGATAATGGACGCTCAAGCTGTTTTAACATATTGTCCACGATAGCTATTTTTTTTTCATATTCAGCCTTAATCATTTCTATTTCCAATTTTTTGGCCTGATTTTCAATTATCATTTTTTCAATATGTTCATTTTGATTTTCATTATCAATAATTTTGTTTTTTTCCTGTGGTTTCTTATCATTCGGCTGAATTGAAAGTTCAATTTTAGGAAAAATCCATTCATTTTCATTTTCTATGAAAATATCTTCCATGATTATTTTATTCATATAATCCTCAGTACACGATGTCTGAATTGGTCTTCATGGATAAAACTATTTTTTCTTCCTGGTCCAGCTTCTTAGCAGTGCGTATTATATTCTTTTGCGCATCAAGCACATGAGCTAGCTTGACAGGGCCCTTAGATTCAAGATCGTCACGAAGTATCTCGGCTGATTTAGCCGACATATTCTGGAAGAAAATTTCTTTAACACGATCATCAACCCCTTTGAGGGCGATAACTAAATCTTCATTTTTGACTTCACTAAGTAGGATTTGCAGGCTTTTTTTGTCCAACTCGGCCAATCGCTGAAATGGAAACATTTTATCTTGGATTTTTTCGCCTAAATCCTTATCCTCGTTCGTCAACTCGGCCATGATTTGGCGTTCAGTCTCACTGTCTAGGTAAGAGACAATGTTGGCAACTGTTTCTAATCCATCTACACTAATTATATTATTTCGCTCAGAGCTCTCTAGTTGCCGTTGAAAATAAACAGCTACAGCATCAATTGCAAACCTAGATATGTAACCCAAATTTGTCATTCGCTTAAATACTTGGTTCTGCATTTCTTTAGGCATTGCCTTGATTAATTTAGTACCGTGTTCACTGCTGATATTATTGAACACGATAATTACAAATGCTGTTATAATTTGCGGATGTTCATCCTGAATAAGGTGAACAATACTATCCATCGGTTGTTCTCTTATTAACTCCAGCCAGCTATCTTTGTCAGGGTTGGCACCTTGAATAAATACGCCCCCACCTTTGCTGCCTACGGCTGTAAGTAACGTATTTTTTATCATTTCTTTTTCAGAAATATCAATTCCTGAACTATTATTTGACTCCGTAAAAAATTCATTAATTGCGCGAATTAGATCTTCTTCCGTGATTGAATCAATGTTATTAATTGCATCAATGATCGCTTTAACCTCTCTTGGATTCATGCTTTTTAATATTTCAGCAGCGGCCTTTTCGCCTACACCCAATAATATAATTGCTGCGTTTCTTATCTTGTCCATAGATTATTTCCTGACCCAACCTTTAATAATAAGTGCTACTTTATTTGGCTCATTTGCCGCTAACTGTTTCAATTGATCAATCCCATCTTTTTTTAATTTGTGCATTCTGTTTACGCTATTCTCGTCATTGCTCTCTTCATCTGCTACAAATACACTTTTTTGTTTTGCTTGGTTTATTGTTGCTGCGTAATTAGATAATTTACGGTAAATGATAAACAAAAATGCGAACCCGAGAATTATTCCTATGATTTTCTTGGCCACATCCCAGAACCACGGCATTTCCCATACTTGAACTTGAACGTTAGGAATTTCCTCTTTTACCTGTGAGTAAACACTATTCACAACCGTAACTTTATCACCTCTTTTTTCGTCATAACCGATAACCGCCTTAACTAATTCAGTAATTTTAGTGATTTTATCTTGCGCCACAGGCTTGCTAATGTATTTTTTTGTTTTAGGATCTAAAATGATTTCATTGTCAACAACGACAGCTACAGAAATATTTTTTATTTGAGCTACGTTCATTCTTTTATAACTTACATATTTTGATGCGTTATAATTTTTTGTGCTTTGAGACCGCTTTTGTCCCCCTGTTGCCTGACTTTGTGGTGTGTTTTTTGAACCTTCTTCTGGTGGGGAATTTGAAAGTGATCCGGGAGGGCCAGATGCACCAGAAGTTTCATTTTGTTCAATATTGCTTTGTTCGCTGATCAACACTGTTTTATTTGGATCGTATTCCTCTTGAGCCTGCTCGTGCTGAGTAAAATCAATGTCTGCGTTGACTCTTACAATGACTTTATTTGCTCCCAATAGTGGAACTATCATTGATTCTATTCTTTTTTCATAATAATTTTGAATATTATTTTGATAATTTAACTGTGCTGCGCTGTAAATCGAGTTTTGATCCATACCATCTGACAAAAAATGGCCATATTGATCAGTAATCGCGATATCTTTTGGATCCAGACCTGGTACACTATCAGCAACAATCTGAATGATTGAACGAATTTTTTCCTTGTTTGAAGAAAAACCAGGCGAAATATTTAATACAACAGACGCTGTTACTTTATTATTTTCATCAGCAAACACATTATTCCTTGGAACGGCAATATGAACACGTGCACCGGAGACACCTTCTATGCTGCTAATTGTTTTCGATATTTCATTTTCCAATGCGCGCAAGTAACGTGCATTCTCAATAAATTGACTATTGGTAAGCGCATTTTGCTCGTTAAGAAAAGAATAATTAAATCCATCATCCTTTGGTATACCTGCTGCATTCAATTTGAGTCGTGCCATTTCTATGTCATTTGCTGGCACGAGTATTAGCCCATTTCTGTCATCAATTTTATAACTAATTCTTGCTTTTTCCAGTGTATCAGCAATGGATGCCATATTTTTTTGACTAATCTGGTAGTCAAGCGGCCTATATATTGGCTCTGATATTGACCGGTATAAAGTTATTCCAAGAGCCACGCTTACAGCAATGCCAACCATAAAAAACAATTGCCTGAATGTACCTGGTTGGAACACTGACACGAATGAGTTAACGTATTTATTATTTGATGATCGTTCCATAAGTATTTAATCCATTAAGAATATTATACCGGCATATTCATTATTTCTTTATATGCCTCCAATATCTTATTTCTGACCGTTAGCAATCCTTCAAACGCAAGCTTTGATTTTTGCGAAGCAACGATAAGTTGCGACAATGAAACCTGGCTATCACCAGCTACATATGCAGATTTCATTTTTTCAGCTTCCGTTTGCGTCTGATTCACTTGTGAGATGGCGTTTTTAACTGTCGACAAAATCTCATCAAATCCGCCTTTCTCTGCTACTTTGTTTGTTTCGGAAAATATCTTTGATTTGTTTGATAGTTCACGTATTTTTGAAAGCATTTCATTTATATCTGCTCTGGTTGCGCCCACATTGTTAATATCCATATTCAATCCCTTCTCTTTAAGGAACTTTTATTCCGCTTAATTTTAATTTTGAAATTTTATATCTTAATGTTCTTGGACTAATGTTTAATTTTCTTGCTGCCACATGCCGCCGCCCGTCTGATTCTTTTAAAACATCAAGAATAACTTTTGCCTCGGTTGCTTTCATTTTTGAATCAAACTCGCCTTTACTATTATTCTGTTCTATTTGATATTCATCCAGTTCAATATGAATCTCGTCAATAACATCGTCATTCGTCATGATCAATGTTCTATGTATTAGGTTTTCTAACTCTCTGATATTTCCAGGCCATGGATAATTTAATATTTTTTCTTGCGCACGTGTTGTCAACACAGGAGGAATTTTTCCCAAAACTATTGAGTATTTTTTGATGAAAAAATTTGTTAATGGTATAATGTCTTGCTTTCTATTTCTCAACGGAAGGCAGTATACGGGTATAACATTTAACCTGTAATACAAATCACTACGAAAATTACCCGTCACTACTTGTTGTTGAATGTCGCGATTTGTTGCAGCAATGATTCGTGTATTGATATTTATCAATCCCTTGCCGCCTAGTCTTTCCACTTTTCTTTCTTGCAGTACACGCAATAACTTTGCTTGGAGGGCAAGCGGTAGCTCAGTAACTTCATCCAGTAACAGTGTGCCATTATTGGCTTGTTCAAATTTTCCCTGATATGCATTTATTGCGCCTGTAAATGCCCCTTTTTCATAGCCAAACAACATGGATTCAATCATATTTTCAGGTAATGCCGCGCAGTTAACCGTAATATAGGGCCCACTGCTAAAATAAGAGTTTTGATGTATGTATCGTGCAATTAATTCTTTTCCTACGCCTGTTTCCCCGTTTATTAATATCGTTGCGCTGCTTTTTGCTGCCTTTCGTGCCATCTCCAGCATTGTCTTGCTGCGTGGATCTTCAGCAATTAACAATAGATCTACTGGTTTAGACTCTAAATCATCCATCAT
>NZ_LR699117.1 GCF_902459475.1 Aquicella lusitana
TGATTTTCTTTTGATCTACTATAAGACTCTTGCTTCCAAAGCTGTAACATTCCGTAGATACCTTCAATTGAAAATTGTTCCATTTGTGCTGGTATAACAAGATGTGTTGCTGCTTTTATTGCTGCGATAGTTAGTGGTCCCTTGGATGGCGGTGTATCGATAATGATAATGTCATAGTTGTTCTGCACAGCTTCTAATTCAAGAAATCTTTTGAGCTGCAAATGAACTTTTTCTAATACCTCATTTTTTGTAACTGCTTCTGCTTCTTGCAGTTTCATTGAGTGGGCGGGTAATAGTTCCAGATTTGGGATAGCAGTAGGATATGGAATAACTTCTTCGCCGTAGAAAATATTAGCGATACCGCTTCTACCATTCCAGTCTGTATCGACCTCCGGCTCATAATCAGGGTGTAGAGGAGGAATTTTTCCGCCTTTATAGGCCGGATCATATTCCATTTTTGCATATCGACCGGAAAAGTTAGCCTGAGGGTCGAGGTCAATAATTAGAGTTTTTAACTTGAGAATTAGCGCAGAATATTCTGCTAGCATGATTGAGTTTGTGGTTTTACCTTCGCCACCTTTGTGTGTGGCATTAACAACAATCTTTGTCATCTGTAACATCCTTAACAATATCCTATATTGTTAAAAAGCATAACATATGCTTTTTAACATGTTAAAGAGTTTTTTGCTTGAAAATTAAAGAAAAACTAACTAAACAGTTTGTTATATGTTTAACAAGTTTAATTATGTTTAGCGTTGGTATCTATATGATTTTAATCGGTTTATAGCCAACTTGTGTGACAATAACAGGATTTCATGTGACGTTTACAGGATTTGGTGTGACATCTACAGGGGCGAAATGTGACGTTTACAGGGAAATTATTCTTTAAAATGTGACGTTTACAGGATCAAGTGACAAATACAGGATGGGGTTCTAACGGTTCAAATATACGATCATTGCTTGACTTAGAGTACCTAGTATGCTCTTATTATAGCACTAAGTGCTATACTTATAATAAGGATTTGAATTGCGCATCTTTAAAACCCCTGTTTTTGCTAAATGGGCAAAACAGGAAAAACTGACAGACAGTCAATTGCGACAAGCTATAAGAGAAATGGAGCAAGGTTTAATTGACGCTGATTTAGGTGGGCATATTTATAAGAAACGGATCGCGTTACCAGGCCGAGGCAAGCGAGGCGGCTCGCGTAGCATTCTTGCTTATCAAGCTAAAGAAAAAGCTTTTTTTATTTTCGGTTTTGCTAAAAACGAGAAAGCGACAATTAGCGATGAAGAGTTAAAGATTGCCAAGGTTTTTGCAAAAGAGTTGCTACAATATTCTAATGAGCAGCTCAATAAATTGATAAAAGATGGTAAGTTATATGAGGTGAAATATGAAGGGTAAAAGCTTAAAAGAAGCAATACATGAAACTGCTCAAGGCTTTTATGAAGCAGGTGTGATGGGTGAGCAAACGATGCGTGAATTTGATATGTTATGTTTGCCACCTGTAAAGAATTATAGTCCTACTCAGATCAAACGAATTCGTCAACGTAACAAAGCTAGTCAAGCTGTTTTTGCTGCTTATCTTAATACCAGTTCTTCTACTGTACAGAAATGGGAGCAGGGTCAAAAGCATCCGAGTGGGATAGCATTAAAATTACTTAATTTAGTAGATAAGCATGGGCTTGCATTTATCGCAGCATAAAAGCGGGTAGTTGTTATTTTGATTCGCAAAATATTATTTAGTTGAGTTCAAAGAGGGCAGATTTTCTGCATGATAAATCCACGATATATGTTATTAACATAGATATTAACAAAATTCCATAGCCTATTGAAGAATATTGAGTGTTAGAAAAATCAGACTTAAGGTTTGACAATGTAACCCGGATGTTGATAATTCAGTCTTATTTTATTTACTAGCAATGCAGATTAGGAACATAGATGTGAAAAGATTAAGTGGGAAAAATATTGTAATTACAGGCGGAACTTCAGGGATAGGAAAGGCATCAGCAATTAAGCTAGCAGAAAATGGTGCTAATTTAATAATATCTGGGCGTAACGAGGAAAAAGGCGAGCAAGCAATAAAAGAAGTTTCTACTTATGCTGTTAAATCCAAGTTTATAAAGTGTGATGTCACAAATAAAGATGATGTTAAGAATTTATTCGATTTAGCTATATCCGAATTTGGCCAAATAGATTGCTTATTCAATAATGCTGGAATTGACGGTGAGATTGCATCTTTCGCTGATTCGACAGAAGAAAATTGGGATAGCGTTATTAATACAAATTTAAAAGGCTCCTGGTATTGTATGAAAAATGCTATCAAGCACATGTTGTCTAATGGAAAGGGCAACATCCTTAATATGTCATCAACTTCAGGGTTGGTTGGTAATGGATTTGGAATGACAGCTTATGCGGCTAGTAAGTTTGCAATTATTGGATTAACAAAATCTGTAGCTTTGGAGTACGCAAAGCAAAACATACGAGTTAATGCTATATGCCCAGCATTTGTTGAAACTCCTATGATAGAGGCTATTTGTCAAGAAAACCCAAAGTTAAAACGCAGATTTGAAGCATGCCAGCCAATAGGCAGAATGGCTAAGCCAGAAGAAATTGCCAATGCGGTAGTTTATTTATTTTCTGATGAATCATCGTTTACTACTGGTACAGCATTTGTCGTTGATGGTGGCTTAACAATTTAAAATTACTGTTCCGTTTTAATTAAATTAAATATGCGTTTATTTTCGTGATCTTTCAATAGGACTCCCAATCGCATTTTGCATAATGTGTCATAAAAAATATTTGGACTGGCAATAAAGTTTTTATAAAAACTAGAATCTTTTGCATCACCGCCAAAAGCTAAAGTTTCTCTAGCACCATTTCCTTTTGCGCCATACCCGAATCCATGAGCAATATTAAATTCTGATCTTAACCCACAGACGTTACGCTCCTCTCTGGTAGATGGCGGAGACAAGTGCCAGGGAACGAAAATATGTCCGCTGTTCCTTTTTTCAAGATAATTAAAAGCTGTTGAAAATATAGGACAATGATTTATCAGTTTTTCTCCTATTAATAAATCCTGCCATTCCCAGTTAGAAGAATATACAAATTTTTCATTGGTTACTAAATTTTCATACATGTAAATTAAATAAGTACAACCAATTGCTTTTTCAATATTATGAAAAATATTAGCTGCATCAATGCAAGATTCATTTGTATACCTATGGAGCTTAGCCTCGCGATTAACAATGATTAATTTTTTTTCTATTGTATGTATCATGCTAAATACTCTTAATTATTATTTGAAATATTATTTATTAAATTTAAAAATTCGACGGGGACTCTTTTTAACTTTCCTTTCTCAATATCCATAAACCCCATCAATGTAGTTGCATTAGCTGCTAATTTATTAGAAGTACGATTAAAAACTGAATATGTTAATAAAAATTTTGCTTTTTCAATTTTATCGATATTCAGGCTGATTTCTAACATATCATCAAAAAAACATTGATTAATATAATCGATATTCAAATTAAGCATAATAAGTCCATAACCAAAACAATTTGCTTCAGAAAGATTATGCTTTTTCAGAAATAATGCTCGTGTATTATGTATGAGATTTATAAATTTACTATGACATAAATGATGTCCGTAAATCATATCATCAATTCTTACATGAATTTTATGGGTAAATAAATTATCGAGATTTGATATAGACATTTTTACCTTCGTCTCTATTGGTTGAATCTTCTTTTTTTCTATGTAAAACAATTCTCGCGGCAGATCGAATTTTTACATCAGGTATAATGGGTTGTAGTTGAGTGGCGATGTTAATACAAACTAGATTGTAAAGTTGTTCCTTAGTACCTTTCAGTAGTTTTCTAACCAGCGTATCACCTTGAAAGGTTTCAATGATACAATTTTCACCAATCAAACTTTCGATGTGGAGATCTGCTTTTTTATTGCCACCAACAAAATCACCTATAGAATAAATTGGTTCCATACCATCATCATTGATGATTACAACAACAGGGTTTGGATTAATGGCTTTAAATGCTTCGATCTCCCGTAAAATACAAATATCTTCATTCATTTCGTTTGGCAAAGTTGAAATATCCTGTAGTAGAATTGGGGTTTGTCCTTTTCCCGTAAGCAACCAATCTTCTGTGCACAAAAGCCCTAATTTGATAAATACGCTATTTAATTTCCTAGCCCCTTTATCAGTAAGAGTATTTTTATCAGATTCCCATGCTTGAAGAGTGTTAACACTAATATGGAAGCGTTCTTCTAATTCCTTTCTGCTCAATCCAAGCATATTTCTAGCTAATTTAATTCTTGCCCCGCTTGTTTGAGTTAATGACATAACTGTTTGAGCCCTAATTGAACATAACTTAAGTCTAAATGCTTAATAAAAAAATGCAAATTGTAATTATTGACAAATACTAAATTTTAGTATTTTATATAATTTATATATGGTATTGTAATTTAAAATACTAATTTTTAGTATTATTTTATACATAATACTATTACTTTGTGAAGATGGGAAATTTAGTGTTTTGAGGGAGCTAACCAAGCGCCAACTTGGTTAGCTCTAAGATGGGGCAGATTACGCTGTGCTTGCGTTTTCCCCACGCGTTACTCTATCTAATCGCGTGTGGGTTGTCACTCCTGCCCTGATTGCATGGAGTTATGAAATGAAAAATAAGAAAACCCAGCGTTCTGCAATTGGAGCTGCAAAGCCTGCGTCTCAAAGAAGAATCGATAAACTTGTGACAGAGTGTTTAGCTATTGAAGCTGAAAGCGCGGAAGAAGTAGGCATGCTTGCATATATGGCGCGCGCTATGGTGATAGCAACTCTTCCACATAGCAAACCTAAAGGCCACGTTTTTCAACGTACCAATGGTGACTTCACTTTAACTATGATTGGCAATCCAAAGTGGGGATTGCCATATGGATCATTACCGCGCATTGCGCTTGCTTGGATGACACGTGAAGCAAAAATTAAAAATTCACCCGTACTACATTTAGGCAAAAGTTTTTCTGAATTCTTGAGCACACTTAAATTATCGCAAAGTGGTGGAGTGAGAGGAGATGCTACACGTCTTCGTGAACAGATGCTCAGACTTTTTTCAACGCATGTGTCCTGTGTATACCAAAACAATAAGAAAGGTGTTTGCAAGGCAGATCAATTTTTAGTAGCTCGTTCATTTGAATTATGGTGGCAGCCCCTACAAAGTGGCTCCGCTGAAGATCAGCAATTAACAGTCATATTAGCAGAAGATTTCTTTAAAGAAATTATCAATCGTCCTGTTCCGATTGATTTCAGAATGTTTCAAGCATTGCGTCGCTCACCTTTGCAAATCGACATATACGTTTGGCTGACGTATCGATTTTCATATCTTAAAAAATCTTCCCTTATCTCATGGAACTTGTTAAGCAACCAATTTGGTTCAAATTATGCAGATTCAAAGCAAGGATTAAGAGATTTTAAAAGAGAATTTTTAAGATCACTTCGTATTGTCACAGCTATGTACAAAGAAGCAAATATCGAAACACATGATGATGGAATCATGTTAAAGCCAAGCAGGTCTCATATTTCACGTAAAACAGGAGTAATGTGATATGAAATTTATCCACATTATTCACAGGCTAACAAAGTTATCCACGCTGAAACACTCTTGCTTTTCTGGTAATTTTGCGCTGAAACACTCTTGGAAATACGCTGAAACACTCTTGTGCTCTATATATACCTATATTTACCTGTATAAAAACACCTGTATTAGGGCA
Organism: Aquicella lusitana; assembly: GCF_902459475.1. Lineage (NCBI taxonomy): Bacteria > Pseudomonadati > Pseudomonadota > Gammaproteobacteria > Legionellales > Coxiellaceae > Aquicella > Aquicella lusitana. The sequence continues at coordinate 5,786 of NZ_LR699117.1, forward strand.
GCAACAAGTGTTAATAACTTTTTTATTAAAATATTTTTTATTGTCGTTTTTTCTGTTTGTTTATCAGGCTGTCACAAGACAATTTACATTTGCAATAAACCGATCAATAAATTAAGCGTCAAAGAAATACCAGCTACTAATACGCATCCGGCACAGTTTTATCTTTGCGGTAATCATCAATATCCATGCAAATCAGAATTTCGTTGGCACGAAATTAAAAAATGCCATCCAACTTCTTCTAAAAAACGTCAAGGAAATTTTTATGAAAAATGTATTGCTGAAAAAAACGTTTATCACAAATGATCCTCATATCAGGCTAGCTGTCATATTAGGTTTGATAGTTATGATGGTTCTAATTTCAAACCATGTTTTTGCAGCGGATTTATTAGCTGGTACTGATTCAGATATAAAAGACACGATGAAAGGAACAGGTCGTAACTGGCTTTATTGGATAGACGGCGGTGTCAGTTTAGCTTCATTTGCTTATACGAAAAAGCCGTTTGTATTTTTCTCCGTTTTAGGCGTAGCAATTTTTATCACTGCATTAGTGAAATTAGCAGGAGGTTAAATCATGGATAAATATTATCTTCCAAAATCATTAGATGAGCCTTTTCGAATTTACATATTAACGATTGATGAATTGATTTTGTTGATAGTTCCAATTTTGGTTATCGGATTTATTTTTCATCAAATTGTATTGGGATTCATGTTGGGTATTGGTGGATTAACACTCATTAAAAAATTTAAAGGTGAGCAAGGACATTTTTATTTAGTCCATCTCGCATACTGGTATTTGCCAGACATTATTCAATTTAAAGTGACACCGCCTTCCTACATTCGTGAATACTTAGGATAGATGTTATGAAATTTTCGATTGCAAAAAGCCAATTAGAAAAAATGCTGGCACAGAGAAACGGCTACATGATGTTGGCTTTTGGACTGATTTTAGTTTGTTTAATTCAAGGCATATTAATGTTTGTCCTAATTGGGAGAGAAAAAATAATTCTCGTCCCACCAAGCATTGATAAGAGTTTTTGGGTTTCATCTCAACATGTATCACGTGATTATCTATCAGAAATGACGAGATTTTTTGCAATGTTACGTCTTAATATCACGCCAGAAAGTGCAAGTATTCAAAGAGAAACACTCTTACGTTACACCGATCCGAATTTTTATGGTCAGTTAAACTCTCAATTAGTACAAGAAGCTGATCGCATAACTGATCAACACATTAGTATGGCTTTTTTCCCAACGACTGATATCAAAACAAACGAAAAGAATTTGAAAGCAATCATTGAAGGTGACTTAAAATCTTATGTTGGTGATGTTGCTGTTCCTGCAAAACATGTGCGTTATTTACTTTCCTATAGCTATCACTCAGGCAGACTTTTTTTGAAATCATTTGAAGAGGTGAAACATGATTAAATGGCCTCTCATATTCATCAATTTCTTATTGCTAACCAGTAATGTGTATGCGTTGCAGATAAGAAGCGTTGTTGATAATGAAACAACCACCGCAAAAATATCCTCTGTTGATGTGACCCGAATTTTCGTGCAAGGCGATCGTATCAAGAGTGTAAAAGGATTGAAAGGTGCCTATACACGAGAAAATGACGAAAAAAACGGTGAAATTTATATTCAGCCAACGTCACTTTATCAAGATCGTGCTTTTACTATTTTGATTGATACCGAACTAGGTAGACACTTTACCTTGCTATTAAATCCCACTTCCTCTCCATCTGAAACGCTGATGCTAGTGCCTAAAGGGGTAGGGCATGAACGCGCTGCTCGTTTTGAAGAAGCTCAACCCTATGAGTTGACGATTAAGCATCTCATACGTGCGATGAAGAATGGCGTTATGCCAGAAGGTTATGCAATTCGTGAAGTTGATAGTAAGACAACTTACCGACTTGGGAATAAGTTAGATATCAAGCTTAAAACCATTTATGAAGGTTTAAATTTGCAAGGTGAAATATACGAAATTAAAAATAGATGTGCGATCCCACTTCAAATTGATGAACGTGAATTTTATAAAACGGGTACACGTGCTATTAGTTTAGACACGATTGAAATCCCACCAAAAGCGCAGATTAATCTGTATAGGGTAGTTAGCCATGACTGATGACTATATCTCAACTACCCAAGAAACAAGAATTAAACAGCATCGTAATTTGCTTATATTAGCAGGGTGTGCAGTGATCTTAGGATTTGGAATCTATTATTTCATGGATGATAATGCCACCAATGAAATAGCAAAGAAAAAAGAAGAGGCGGCATCATTTTCTAGTCCCGTTGAGCAAGTCAATGCGCAATCTGTTTGGACTGAGCGCATGCAAAATAAATTAAAAGAACAGGAGAAGCAAACCACAGAATTAAAAAATGAAATGACACAACTTAAAAACGGCGAATCACAAAAATCATTTGAGAGTGATCCCAGATTTCAAGCAATGCAACAAGAAATTCAAAACTTGAAGGAAATGGTTAACAATAAAATAGCGACGCAAAATCAAGCTATACAGGGCGAAAATAATTATCAAGGACAAGTATTTTCGACTGTACCTGGCGCAAGAGCGAGATTTAGAGATGGCCAGTCAGCTGTCAGAGACAGTGAATCTATTGGCATTGATAATGATGTTCTTAATTTAAAATCAAATAATATTTTCCATAAAAAAAATCCAGAAACCTTTGTTCCTGCTGGCACATTTGCTGAAGCAATCATGCTAGGGGCAGCGGATGCCTCAGCTGGTGTGCAATCACAGGCGAACCCATCACCCATGTTATTCCGAATCGTTGCCGATGGTACGTTGCCAAATCATAAAAAAAGCCATTTAAAAGATTGTGTCGTAACAGCAGCCGTGGTGGGTGACATTTCATCTGAACGAGGCCAAATACGTTTAGAGCGTATGAGTTGTACTTTTCCCAATGGGGAAATTGTTGAGCAACAAGTTGAAGGCACCATTTTTGGCATGGATGCTAAAAATGGTGTGCGTGGCAATCCTGTGTGGCGTGAAGGAGCGCTCTTGGGTCGTGCTGCTGTTGCTGGCACATTGTCTGGCTTAGGCAGTGCTATTTCTCAAACGTATACCACGACTTCTATATCACCGCTTGGCTCCACTCAAACGGTCAACAATGGTGACATCTTCAAATATGGCGCTGCACAAGGTGCATCGAACGCCATGGAAAAACTAGCAGATTACAACATCAGACGAGCAGAGCAATACCATCCCGTTATTCAGCTATCAGCTGGACAACCTGTAGATGTGGTTTTCTTAAAAGGGTTTTATTTGGATGGAAGATCACATGATGAAAACAATGGCGACGATAAAAACGAATCTTCACAACTTTTTCCTATTACTACAAAGCAAACTTCAACGGGATTGACCTTGAGTGAGCGTGAGCTTGAACGCATTAAACAGAATGAAAAAAACATGGGATGGGTTGGTAACGGCCAATCAGGAGGTATGCAATGAAACGATTTGTCATGGTGATATTTGTGTTAATTAATATTGGCCTTCTTTCTGCGTGTACCACGAATTCCAGCTTTGATTGCCCCAATAAAGCGGGTGTGAACTGTAGGAGTTTAGATCAAATCAATCGCATGGTTGATAGCGGTCAGATTCGTGGACGCACGCAGATGGATGTCAGGGAGGAAACAAAAACGAACTTAGTTGATGGTGCTGAATTTCAATCATTTCCGCCAGCGCCGACATTTATACCAGGTCAACCTATTCGATATGGTGAGACAGTCCAAAGAATATGGATTGCGCCTTATGAGGATACGGATGGCAATTATCATCAAGACAGCTTGATCTACGCCATTATGAAAGGTGGTCATTGGATAGGGAAGCCGGTCAAAACAGTGCGCTCGTTTTGAGAAATGAGGAAGGTGACATGCTGACTAAAATCCGTGATGTGAGTGAAAAATTAGGCAATAAAATTGCACATTTAATGGGTGAAGAGTCTTATCAAAAAAAGGATGAGTCTTTGAACCGTCGCCGCTTTTCAACGCTCTTTGACCATCACTTCATATCAAAATTATTACCTTATGAATTGTTTGATTCTGAAACATCACTTTTCTTTAATAAGAAAAGCATAGGGTTTATTTTGGAAACGACTCCGCTTTTAGGATCAAGTGAAGAAATTGAAAATATTTTAACAAGTATCATTACCGATATATTGCCTGCGCATGTCGATATGCAATTTTTATTATGGGCATCTCCCAAAATTGCACCTATTTTGGATGCGTTTGAATTGGCACGATCAAAAGATGAAACGTTTTCATGGTTAGCGAAAAAAAGAACAGATTATTTAAAACGCGGGGCATTTGAAAGTTTAAGCGGGTTTGGGTCTTTATTAATAAGAAATTTTCGTGCTTTTATTGTGGTGTCAGCGACAAAAAAACAAAAGGATTCCAGTGAATTAATCGGATTAAGAGATGATATTGAAAGTTCATTAAAATCCATCAATATTGGTAGTCGTGTCATTGATGCGCAACAATTTATATCAACATTTTCCGATATCATAACGCCAACGAGACAACTTTATCCGCATGATGATCGCTGGAATGAATTTGATGGATTATCTACCCAGTTAACCGATCCTGAATGGCAGCTGAGAGTTAAACCTAATTCTTTATTATTTACATCTGAAAACGAATCGGCAGAAGTGCATTGTTTAACCGTGCGTGAATATCCACGAAAGCCTACCCAATGGCGCACATCTGAAAATTTAGGCCAGCTGTTTAATGCAACCTTGCAAATTCCTTGTCCTTTTTTAATCAGCTTTTCGCTGCGCAAAACAGACGAAGAAAAGAAAATGTCAGATGGCATTAAATCAATGAATCGAGAGTCAAATGCAAAAAGCCCACTTGCCAAGTTCAAAAAATCAGTCAATGAAGAATTTCATGATTGGGATTTTATACGTCAACGGTTAAGAGAGGGTGATGCGCTCGTCAAAACATTTTATCAAGTAATTTTATTTTCAAAACCAGAAGAATCAAAATTTTGTGAAAGACGTTTACGTGATCTTTATCGTGCAAACGGATGGAAGCTCCGCAAAGAATCTTATTTGCAACTGCAATCCTGGCTTGCAGCTCTCCCTATGGTTATGACAGAGGGTCTCTTTGATGACATGAAATACTTTGGTCGGCTAAAAACAATGACCGCATTTAATGCCATTAATGTTGCACCATTACAAGGAGAATGGAAAGGAAGCAAAACGCCTAGCCTATTATTACCTGGAAGGCGTGGACAAATAGCACTTTGGAATCCGTTTGATAACGAAGGTAATTTTAATATCGTCATTGTTGCCGCTCCACGTAAAGGGAAATCAGCTTTAACAAATGAATACATCAATGCCATTTTAGGTTCGGGTGGCCGTGTATGGGTTATTGACGTTGGTAAATCCTACGAAAAAACCTGTAAACAATTTGGTGGTCAATTTATTGAGTTTAGTGAAGAGACAAATATTTGTTTAAACCCATTTACATTCATAACCAATATTAATGAATCAATGGAGTTACTAAAACCACTGCTTGCGAGTATGGCGCGTCCAGTGACGGGTGCAACGGAAGAAGAAATCAACTTTTTGGAAAAAGCGATTATTGCAGCGTGGGAAAAGAAAGGTAATCAATCTACTATTACAATCATAGCAGAATGGCTAGCAGAACATACACAACCTGTCGCTCAAAATCTTTCTCACTTATTGTTTAGCTATACAAGTCAAGGAAGTTACGCGAGATTTTTTGAAGGAAATTGCACGATCAATTTTAACAATCCGTTTATTGTCCTTGAATTACAAGCATTGGATAGTAAAAAAGACTTGCAGCGCATCATCATGCAAATGTTGATCTTTCTCATTTCACAAGCCATGTATCGTGGCGATCGTTCACAAATTAAAAGCTGCATTATTGATGAAGCATGGAAGCAATTAAATAGTAATGACAAATCGCAAGCTGAATTTATAGAAGCGGGCTATCGCACAGCACCAAAACATCGCGGTAATTTTATTTCGATTGCGCATTCTGTCGCTGATTTTCACGGTAATCGTATGTCAAAAGCCGCATTTGATTGCTCTGATTTTAAAATTATTTTGGGGCAAACAGATGAAGCCATCAATAAGTTAAAACAAGAAAAAATTATGGATATTGATGGATTCACAGAGAGGTTACTCAAGTCTCTGAAGATTACCAAAGATTTTTCTGAATGTGTCATTAAGAGTCCAGAAGGTATGTCCGTACATCGAATTATCTTTGATCCTTATTCTCGCATTTTATATTCCACGAAAGGCGAAGAATTTGAAGCTGTTAATCGCCTTGTAAGCAGTGGAATGACATTGCGTGATTCTATCGAACAAGTGGTGAGGCAATTCAATCATGTTTAAAAATATTATCAATAAAGAATTTACAATGCAGGTGCTTACTCACATCTGTTTTGGCGTGGTAGGAGCGTTATTGGTTCAATTTGTCTTTATACAACGCACAGCGACCGCTGTTGCTACAGTCAACCTGACTGCATTACAGGATAGCTTCATACGTGAAACAGCAAAACAATCCCTTTCTCAAGAAGAGATGAAACAGAGGGTGACATCATTTAGCCAGCAATTGACACAAGCTATCAACAAGATCGCAAAGGAAAAACATGTGACGATCTTGCTAACGGAAGCAGTGATATCAAATGAAAAAGATTATACGCAAGAAATAGTCAATAGAGTGAAAAAGGGGATGTCGCAATGATATTTCACGGTGTGCCGTTAGAATGTATTAATCATGCAGCGCAAACCTTTCATGTTCCGGCCACCATTATTGTTTCGGTGATGAAAATTGAGAATGGATGGAATGGAGCGGCCATTAGAAATAAAAATGGTACCTATGATTTAGGCGTAATGCAGGTTAATTCAAGCCGGCTATCCCAGTTAACAAAATATGGAATTACAAAAAATGATTTGCAATTTGACCCGTGCATTAATGTGCATACAGCTACCTGGATTTTAGCAAAAGGACTGGCAAAGGGAGAAGGCTGGCAAGGCGTTGGTAATTATCATTCCGCAACTCCTATTCACAATTTGCAATACAGACAAAAAGTAAAGGTTGCTTACGACAACATGCAAAAGGCACTCAAGGAGGAAAATGCATGAGTGCAAAGAGGGGGGTTATTCAACTGTCTGTCATTTCTGTATTGATCATGTGTGCATTTATCACAAAAGCAACTTATGCCAACGACTTAGGCGTGATGGGTGAGACTTATCCTATTTTAGAAATAGATTTTTTGGATTTTATTCAATCACGAATTGAACAGATTCAAAAAAATGGGCAATGGCAAGTCTTGCAAAATCGTGCAACTCAATCAGCGATTTCCTATAGAGATAGACCTCCACGTGTTGTAGGTATCACTCGTGCGCGAGAAACCAAAAGTTGGAAATATGATCCCAGCATTGTGCTTGACCATAATGTTGTTTCACTAGATGGAAAAATGATTGCGGTAGCAGGCACAAGAGTGAACCCACTCAATTTTATTACCATCACTAAGACATTAATTTTTTACGACAGTGATGATGAAACCCAAGTGAAATGGGTTTTAGAACAAAATAAGAAATTAAATGGAAAAAATAAATTGATTTTGATAAATGGCTCTGTTTTGGATCAAGAAAAGCGATTTAAGAAGCCTATTTATTTTGATCAGTCTGGAAAGTTGACTTCACGTTTTGGTATTACGCATGTGCCAGCAATAGTTTATCAGGAAGAAACTGTACTGCGTGTGATGGAGATGAAGATATGAGATTGGTCAATTTCTTTCTTATGCTTATCTCATGTCTTGTTATGACATTTTCATACTCAGGCAATCTTTGTCACGGAAAATTTGCAAACCCCATCACTGATATCTGCTGGAGTTGTTTGTTCCCTATCACTATTGGAAATGCCAATGTTTTTAGTGGGAATCAGCCCGATACTGCCAACCCATCACTCCCAATTTGCACTTGTCCTATGGTTCCAGCGGGCGTACGCATTGGTATTAGTTTGGGATTTTGGGAACCTGTTGCTTTGGTAGATGTCACTCGACATCCATATTGTATGGTGAACTTAGGTGGCCTTCAGCTTGCATCAGGACAGTTCGGTGCAGATGGTGAAGTAGATAATAGCGATCCATCACAAGGAGGAAGCTTTTATTATGTTCATTGGTACAAATTCCCATTAATGTATTGGCTGAACATTCTCACCGATTTATTCTGTGTTGAGAAAGGTGACTTAGATATTGCTTATCTCACAGAACTTGATCCTACCTGGCATGACGATGAGTTGACCTTTTTACTCAATCCAGAAGCGTTATTATTTGGAAACATGATTGCTCAAGCTGCATGCAGCGCCGATAGTATCGCAACGCTCGCTGGTCTTCCAATTGATACCTTGTTTTGGTGTGCAGGATCACAAGGCAGCATGTATCCGTTAAATGGTGTGGTGCAGGAACACATTGGCGGGGTACAAGCAAGCACCCTAATGACAGAACGTATGACTTACAAAATGCACCGTGAAGGCCTGTTATGGGATAGTATCGGTCAAAATAGTCCAACACTTTGTTATCAATATCCATCACCTATCATTCCAAAATCCCGTTACCGCTATCAAATGATCAATCCCATTCCAACTGCCAGCGGCGGGGAAGATGGATGCCATGCTTTTGGTCATAGCACGACGCTTTGGGGATCACTACATGAATATCCTTATGCAGGAGAAGATTTTGGTTATTTGGTATGGCGAAAACGAAATTGTTGCGCTGGTTAACACAAGGAAATCGATATGAAACAAGAGAAAAAAGGAATATTGAAAACGATTTGGGAGATGCGACATCTGACTGTAGAAGAATGTTTGTCGACCATATCGAATAACTCTGATCTTAAATTTTTAGTAACGACAGTCGGTATTTGGTTCTTGTTGCGTTGGTTCATTGGAATATGGATAGGTGCTCACCTCATTTATTTTTTTTATCGCCTTTTCATATTGGTTATGGCGTAAGGAGAAAGTATGTCACTACGAGAAAAAATCATGAAGCTGCCAGTATGGAAAGCAGTGGTATTGATATTTTTTATTAGCTTTCTTTTTATTGCGATTGTAGAAGAGTTATTTATCAGCAAAATTTTTTCTGTCATGTATGGAATGATTACTCGATTTGAACAAACAGAAAAAGAAGAGAAGAAAGATTGGGATGCTTACGAAAAATCGTATGAGGCATTTAATAAAAAATCCCATGATGATTTTAAATCATCTTGGGATAAGCGAGAAGAAGAATTTAAAAAAGGTCAAATCAGAGATATTTGTGAAGAAATTAAAGGAATTGAAAGAGACAATAAATTATTAAGTGAAATGGAAAATACAAATTTTAAAAAATCGGATGAGCCTATTATTCGTGCCATGGATGAATGGGAGGTTGCAAAATTAAAAAGAGAAGCGAAACAGCGTGAAAAGCAAATGAAAGCGGATAAAGAAATGTTAGTTATGTATAACGCATCCGAAAAAAATTGCGATGAGATAAGCCAATGAAGAAACATTTATTGTTTATATTATTATTGACTCAATCATTAGCCAATGCTTCCGATAGTTATCAGTCAATCGCAGAGGAATCTAAAAATAATATACCGCAACAAACTGCTATATATAAGCAAGATGCAGAAAAGGCATTGCTTGCAGCGGAAAGTCTGACAAAAAATTATAAAAGAGAGGCTATTTTTGCAGGAAACCAAGAAAAATCTATTTTAATTACTGACCAACAAGATAACTATAAGATAAACGATAAAAAGAAAAATCCATCCATACTCATTTTTATATCATTTTCTATGCCAGAAAAAAGCATAGAAGCTTATTTGCATGATGCTAAGAAAATTCATGCCAGTGTCGTTATTCGCGGACTAATTGATAATTCATTTCAAAAAACTTTTCAGCGTATGGCTGAACTTCTTAAATCATCAGGTGGTAACGGGGTTGAACTAAATCCAATTTGGTTTAAACGATTTGATATTAAAACTGTGCCTGCTGTAGTCGTTGTGGTTGATGGTAGCCCATGTTTTAAAAATAATACCTGTCAAAAAGACCGTGATTTTGATGTGATAACAGGCGATATCACGCTTGCTTCTGCACTCAGGATTTTACGAGATAGAGGAATCACAAAAGACATTGCGCGATCTGCCTTAGAAAAACTTCAGGAAGGTAGTTATGCGTAGCCTCATTTTATTCGTAGCGATATTCAGTTTTATCAATACCTGCATAGCTGGAAGTCCTGATTTTGAATCGGCTGTTAATTTAGCAAAGTCGGAAGCACAAAATAAGAAATCTAGCTCTTACAATCAAGCTAAAAACTTCGATCCAAAATCGGTATTTGATAATTACACAAATTATCCTGATCAAACTAAATATTATGATGGTGTAAAGCAAAGCAACGCACAGCAAATGACAAATGATGCTTTCCAACAAAAAAATAGTGAGGAAGGCAAGATAATTTCAAACACGATCAACCAGCATCCACGTTATGTGATTAATCCTTCTGATCCCGATATACAACATTCACAGTTAATACAAAAAGAGGCCGATAATATTATTCATGGCGTAACAAGCCAGTATGTCGATTGTAAACCTAAACAATCTTGCACCATTCAATATCAAAAAAAACAATGTACTGAAGCTCCACAAACTATTTTTCAATCTTGTAAGAAAAAATTAATTGTCGATGTCATTACACATGAGACAAATACGCATTATCCATTAAACGCTTATCTATACGTTGATGAACACAAGTATGCTGGCATCAGCATAAATGCTGTTTATGGAAATATTGATTTCTTAGGGCCTCATGATGCTAGTTTTAAATTGGACGGCAGACTACCAAAAGATATTGATTGTCGAACATTACAAGGAACAATTAAATCAAGTAGCGGAGGCGCTCAACTCGATTATATTCATTTTCCATCATGCGCGAATGGATTAGCGTTGGATTATCACATATCAGGCGGTCATCGCAAAAACCTACAAATTGATATGGTATCAAAGGTGGTAACGTATGAGGTCAAGGATAAATGGATAGATGATTGTAGTGGAATAGCAAATGATACCACCTGCAAATTAAAATCACAGCAATGTGATATTCCAAAATCAACACAAATTATCCAAGGTATTCCTGTTACCCGTGATTGTTGGCAGGAATCCTTCAATTACATTTGTCGAGGTGGAAGTGGAGCTGGTGATTGTAGCGCATTACGTTCTGCTCAATGTGAGCAAATAGGTTCTGAATGCAAAGAAAAGAGTAACGACCAGTGTGCCTTATATCAGCAAACGTATCGCTGTCCTATACAGTCTTGTTCTCCCACAACCGATGTTATTTGCGGTAATGGGCAAGAGTATTGCCTAGATGGAAGCTGCACTGATCAATCTTATCAGCAGAGCCAAGATTTTGCCAAAAGTGTATCGGCATTATCAGCCGCATCAGATGCCGCTAAACAGTTAGATCAAAGTTCATTGACTATTTTTGCAGGCCATCCGGTGGAATGCAGCGAGAAGCCTATTGGATATAGCAATTGCTGCACTGAATCCGGATGGGGACAGGATATTGGATTAGATAATTGTCCAGATGCAGCAAAAAAATTGCATGTTGATCGTGAAAATAAATTGGCTATCAAGGTAGGGCGTTATTGTTCTAGTGATATAGCGGGAATTTGTGTTGAACATTCTCAAGTCTTTTGTGTGTTTAGTTCCAAGCTTTCAAAGATCATTCAAGAACAAGGTCGATCTAATCAACTTCATATCGATTTTGGCAGTGCCGAGCATCCTCGTTGTGATGGTATTACGCCAGAACAATTGCAGGCATTGGATTTATCGAAGATAGATTTTCAGGATTTTATTAATGATCTCAGCAAAAACGTTAAAAATCCTGATTTAAAGCAAATTCAGGACATGATTCAACAGCATGTTAAACAAGCGCAAACATCAGGAAGAATCAATGGCTAGAAAATTATTACATAGCATTTTCCTATTGATATTTACTTTGTCAGGCATTTGTTATGCGGATGACTATTATTCTCAACATGCTATCGGTTGGCATTGGTATGATGATCCAAAAGAAAAGAGTATTAAAAAAGAAGAGCATGCCATTTACAAAAATAATCCTAATTTGGCTGTCAAAGAAGCGAGAAACAAAATCACAACAGCACTTAATCAAGTAATAGCAGAGCCATCTATTGAAAATGTTGAGAAATATATCGCACTACAAGAGCAGCTAAATAATCGTGCTGAAAAAATATCTGACCTCTGGCAACAAGCGTTGCTAAAAAATCCAGAATTAAATTACTCGATTAATCATCCGACCAATAATGTTGGATTACAGGTTTATCATGAACAAGAATCTAAATTGAAAGATGAGGCGATCAAACAGTTTTCTCAAAAAACAGGCCTTTTCTTCTTCTATAAGAGCACGTGCCCCTATTGTGTGCGTTTTGCACCGATTATAAAGAGCTTTGCTGAAAGAAATGGTATGACAATTATTCCTATCACATTAGACGGGATTTCATTACCTGAATTTCCTAATTCAAAAATAGATTCGGGACAAGCGGCTCAATTTCATGTGACTGCCACACCTTCTGTGTTTGCAGTGAATCCATACACACAAAAAGCATTCCCTGTCGCGTATGGATTAACGAGTGAGACGGAGTTACGTGACAATATTTATAACATTATGACGCGTTATAAAGGAGAGTTGTGATGAATCCAGTAAAAAAAGTTTTTTTATTATTCATCATAATATTTTCTTTGCCGGCATTGGCAGATGTTAATAGCGATCTTAACCATTTTTTTGATGGGCTTGGCATGGTGACAAATACAACTGCGCCACATGCTTATCAAGGGCAACAAGCTGGCTATTATAGCGGTGGTAGCCTTTATGCAAGAAGCACAGTGCGTAATGTTCAACTCATACAGGTTGATTTACCGAGTTTTCGTTCAGGGTGCGGTGGAATCGATGTGTTTGCTGGTGGATTTTCATTTGTTAATAATAACGAAATTGTCAACATGATGCGAAACATTATGAATAACGCAAAAGGTTATGCGTTTAAATTAACCCTCGCAGAAGTTACCCCATTAATTAAAAATGTTTTAAGTGATATTCAGGATATTGCAAATAAAGCCAACCAAATGAATATCAATTCCTGCGAAACAGCAGAACAGCTAGTCGGTGGTGTATGGCCTAAAACACGCGCTAATCAACAACAGATTTGTCAGGATATTGGTTCAAGCACGGGGATTTTTAAGGATTGGGCGGAAGCAAGGCAGGGTTGCACATCAGATGATCTTAATTATAACTTTGATTCAACGATGCAAGCAGGCTCTCAAAATCCTGCTTATAAAAATATGATCTTTGATAATGGAAATCTGGTTTGGAAGGCATTACAAGCTAATAACTTAGTGGCTGGCGATGAAGAATTAGCAGAACTTCTGATGTCTCTCTCCGGCAGCATTATCATTAAAAAAACAGGCTCAGGAAAATCAGCTACCAATCACTTTGAAGTCTTACAATCACTCGCCACAGACCATTCATTGTTTAAAGCTATTCTATATGGCGATAGTGCTACTATTTATAAATGTGATGAAAAAACGCAATGTCTTAATCCCAGCTTACAAACTATCCCCGTTGCCAAAAAGAATGCGCTCATAAGTCGAGTGTCAAGCTTATTAACCCAGATCAGTCAAAAAATTATTTCTGATGAAAAATTGACGCCACAGGAAATCGGGTTAATACAGTCAACTCGTATTCCTATTTATAAAATATTAAATGTGCAAGCCGCCTATCAAAAAGACCCCAATATATTGGATGTTGAAAGTTATGGAGATGTCATTGCAACCGATATTTTATTTCAATATTTACAAGAAAATTTGGAAGTAGTGCGCTTATCTAGCCGATCCTTGCAATATCCAGCAGAAATCATGAGTCAATTTAATGAAGGTGTAAATGCAGCGCTCGCTGATGTGCGGTCAGAAGAACGTAATGCACAGAATAAAATATCACAAGCATTTCAACTCATCGAGCAATCACAAGTATTAGAACAAATGCTAGCGGGTCAATTATCGGCACAACTTGGAAATTCACTTACTTGGGCAAGATCATTGCGGTAGGAGAAGAAAAATGGCAATGACATTAGACGTGTTCACAATCGGTGGCGGCGATTTACTGGAAAAGGTATTTAATGCTGTTGCTGTTGTTTTTAATGATCCGGTTGGAGTAGGTGCTATTACTAGTCTCGCCATTATGTTTGGCGGACTTTTTACAACTTTTGAATTAGCAAAATCAAAAGACATAAAAGTGCTAATAAGATGGGCTGGCATGTATATTGTCGTTACATCGCTGGTACTTTATCCAAAAACAACCGTTGTCATTGAAGATCGTAGCGGAATTGATATTAAACCACGCTTTATTGACCATGTTCCTTTGTCTTTGGCTGTCTTCGCAAGTTTGACTTCTCGTATTGGCATTGGTTTTACAGAAGTGATTGAGACTGTATTTCATTTGCCTGATGACATGTCGTATAACAAAACCGGCATGTTAATGGGGTCGAGGTTGGTACTTGCGTCGCGTAATTTTCAAATTACTGATCCTGAATTTACACAAACCCTCAATGAGTTTATGCAGCAATGTGTATTTTACGATTTGCTTCTTAAAAAATACACGGTTCAAGATTTAATTCATGCGGATAATCCGTGGGACTTTATTAAAAATCATACCTCTCAAGCACGTGCGTTTCCGTTAAATAGTGAGATCACTGTTTGTAACATAGGAGCAGCGAAATTAGACACATGGTGGAATGAAATCATTAATGCTGCTGCTAGTATTTATGGCGGACAACTATTAGGCACAAATAATAATTCATCAAAATTACTGTTATCACATCTTTCAGATGGCTATAGTTTTTTAACCAATGTTTCTGCGCAAGGTGAGGCAATCCTCAAGACAAATTTATTAGCCAATGCGATGTCAAATGCACTTTCACATTATGGCGCTAATACGAACGCACCAGCTGCTCTGCAAGCGTATGAGGATACAAAGTCTGAGCTACAGGCGAGAGAAACTATGGATCAAACAGGACGACAAGCCGCTGTGTGGATGCAGTATTTCAAAAATATTATCGAAGCAGTTGTCTATGCTGCATTTATCATTATTTATTTTCTAAGTTATTTTCCGTTTGGTGGTGCGATTGTTAGGAATTACCTAACTGGTCTCTTTGTATTACAGGCGCTTGCACCCATGTATGCCATTATTAATTTTGCTGCTAATCTTTTTGCACAGAATCGATCTATTGCTTTTATTGCTTCTGATCCTACTCATGGTGGGTTATCGATGGCAAATATAGCAGGTATTACGCAGGCTAATGCTGATGCAATGGCGGTAGCAGGTTATCTCATGTGGCCAGTGACACTTGGCGGGGCGGTCATGCTGTTTCGTGGTATGCCTAACGCTATTCAAAGCATGGGTCAGCTTTTGGGCGGGGTGGTACAGCATTCTGGCAGCCATGTGGTTGCTGAATCGGTAGGTGGGAATATCAGTGCCGGAAATGCTAATTTCGGCAATCGCAGTTTAAATAATACGACAGCAAACCATTGGGATACTAACGCCCGATATGCAGCAGGCGCAGCTACCTTTCAAACAGGAACAGGTTCCAGTCTTACGATTACGCCGGATGGCAGTGAGGTACTTGATAACCGCGGCGGTTTGTCGAATCTGGGCGTCTCAGTCCATGTAGCTGAAAGTATCCGGTCAGTTGCTTCCCATCAGGCACAGTCAAGTTTAAACGCGGCAATTAGCCAAAGTCAGTCAGCAGGTGAGCAATATGGTGCAGCCCTGCGTAAAATAAACGATTACTCGCATCAACAAGGTCATTTTGAGAGTAGCGGAAAATCTTTTAGTTCAACTGAAACAACAGGATTTAGTAAATCAGCCCATGAAGTGTCTCAATTAGTAAATAGCTTTGCCAAAGAACACCATATTAGCCATGAGAAAGCAGCCCAGGTTTTAGGCCAAGTTTATGCTGATATGAAAGGTGGATTTAGTTTATTAGGAAATGGTGGAAGCGTAGGAGTATCTGGTAGCGCATCGCTCTCAGGTCGATCTGCGTTTGGCAGTATGTATAACGATGCTTATCGCTTTGCAACTGACCATAATTTTGCACAAACCGTGGATTCTGCTAAGCGCCAATCAGTTGAATCACATTACAGAGACAGTAACGATCAAGGAAATCGATTAGCTAATTCAATCGCAAGTTCATTTGATAAAGGTGATAGTTATCGTACCGAGGCATCATCACAATTTTCAAAGGCTGAAAGTTACTCACAATTAGCTTCAACTTCAACTGAGAATGCAGCTTCAATTAATTCAAATTACACGCAGGAATTTTATAAGTGGATGCGTCATCAGCCTTCACCTTCTTCACAATATGGTCAAGGAACATGGAGTAAAAGTGCGATTGATAATGCTGCCATAAATGACCCTGCCAGTTTACAACATTATGCTGATCGATTTGTAAATGAAAAAACTAATGATGCAATGCGATCTTTTGAATGTAACAATCATTTATCACATGGAGAGCAGCATATAAATAATGTTAATCATCAAAACAATGCTCATATTCGCAATCATTCAGATAATCAATTTCAACATTTCAATAATGAATTAAACCATGAAATACAAAATAGACGCGCCGGAAATATTGGCATGGTTGATGAAAGTATTAAACAAGATGTAACAAATCGCATGAATGAAAATAAAGAAAAATTAGATATTAAAGAAGTGGAATTAAAACAGCAGGCTGATCCTTTACAAGAAAGGATTAGAGAAAAAGTGAAAGGCCAGGTGTTTGGGAGTTTGAATGCAGTTAAAGCAACTGAAAAATGGGTGAGTGATAAGCTCAATTCTGAGGAATAAAAAATGTCGCAGCCGAATGATCTAAAGAATTTTACTCGAGGCGGTCAAATCACACTGCATAATCTTCGTATGTTCACGCAAATTATGGATAAAGTTGTGTTGATTTCAGGATTGATATTTTTGTTTATAACGATCCTAACAACGTGGCATTTAACAACGGGATACGAGCGATATGTATTTAGCGAGTATTTATGGGCAAAAACATTACCAATTATTGACAATCAATCAACCACACAATTTGTTCAACCGAATGGTTCAGTGACGACTGTTAAGTTAGTTGATATAGCTAAATCGGAATTAGTGAACAATATTGTTAGAAATACCAGCCGCAAAATTATTCTTTCGATTATCCTTGGTCTTATTGTTGGTATGATGACACTTGGATTAATTTCTCGATGGTTGAAAAGGCGTGGAGAAAAACAGGCAGAAAATATTTTACTGAAAGGCGATAAAATATTACCAACGGAAGTAACAAGAAAATTGATCGAAAACAAGGAGCAAGCCTCTAAATTATCATTAGCCAAGCTTCCATTAATTAAACATACCGAAACAGCCCATTTGTTATTTCATGGCACGACTGGTTCTGGAAAATCCAATGCCATTAAAGAATTACTGGATCAAATTCGCAAACTTGGTGATCGTGCGATCATTTATGACAAGAGTTGTAATTTTTTAGAGGAATTTTATTTACCTGACAAAGATATTTTATTAAACCCGCTAGATGAAAGAGGGGAAGCGTGGAACCTGTGGGCGGAATGCAGGGATTCAGCCGACTTTGATAGTTTGGCAGCTGCACAAATTCCTATGCCGCTTTCAACACAAGACCCATTTTGGGTGAATGCGGCGAGAACTATCTTCTCATCCGTAGCATTTGAAATGCGTAAAGATGAAAATCGAAGCGTCATGAAGTTATTGCAAACCTTATTGACAGCTGATCTTAACTCAATACAAAAATATTTAAAGGGAACAGAAGCAGAAACCATAGTCTCAGACAAAATTGAAAAAACGGCTGTTTCTATTAAATCAGTGCTTGCCACTTATTTAAAAAGTTTGAAATACCTCAAAGAAAGTAAAGATGCTTTTTCTATCCGTCAGTGGATACAAAACTACAATGCGCATAACTGGTTATTTATTACGTCATCTGGTGACAGACATGAAACATTAAAGCCACTGATTACTGCATGGCTCGATATTGCAGTGAATTCATTGCTAAGTTTAACTCCTAGCAATGAACGGCGTATTTGGCTCATATTAGATGAGCTGGCTAGTCTTCATCAATTACCGTACCTGACACAGACTTTATCAGAATCAAGAAAATTTGGTGGCTGCGTCGTAATTGGTATTCAAAATTACGCGCAGCTTGCCAAGCTCTACGGACACGATGGTTCCCGTGAAATATCTGCATTACTAAATACACGTTTTATGTTTCGTCAGCCCGATCCCGATATGGCGAAATGGGCAGCTAATAATTTTGGTGAAACGTTTGTAGATGAAGTGAGAGAAGGCACATCGTATGGGGCGAACACCATCCGTGATGGTGTCTCCATCAATCGTGTTGAAACCAGAAAACAAGTGGTGAGCTTTTCAGAAATCATGTCGCTTGCCAATCTCTTTGCTTATGTGCGCTTGCCTGGTCAATTTCCTGTAACACTTGTCGAGTTCTTTTATAAAAAGCGACCGCGCAAGAATATTGGATTTATGAAGAGAGAGAATTTTGATGACCATCACATGAAAAAAATGACAGCCTTGCTCGATCAATATGAAAAGTCAATGGTTGATAAAAAGAAATCGACCATCAAACCATCACCAGAAGAAAAAGAAGATGGTGGGCAACCTGTGTTTGCCGATGCGCAAGGATTTGATTTTGACGTATAAGGAATAAGAAATGTTATCAAGTAGCGTAATAAAAAATGTCGGCCAAGCCAGTCATTATTACAGTCAGCAAGACAATTATTACACACGAGATGAAGGCATTGAGCAAAGTGAATGGTGCGGTAAAGGGGCTAACGAATTAGGTTTATCGGGTACGGTTGACGAGAAACAATTTACTGACCTACTAAGTGGCACATTACCTACTGGCGAGCGGCTTGGAAAAATGGTTGATGGTAATCTCAAACATCGTGCGGGTTGGGATTTAACATTTAGCGCACCTAAATCGGTTTCTATTCTAGCATTGATCGGCGGTGACAAGCGGTTGTTAGAGGCGCATAGAAAAGCGGTATCATGCGCGATTTCCCAAATAGAACGTGGATGTGCACAAGCACGCATCGCCTCTGCAACGGATACAGCTTATCAGAATACCAATAACTTGGTGGTGGCTCTTTTTCATCACGATTTGTCGCGTGCAAAAGACCCGCAGTTACATACACATGGCGTCACTATGAACATGACCGAGCGGCAAGATGGGAAATGGCGATCATTGGCATCCCAACGAGGCAGTTATAATGAAAACACAAAAAACACCGTCAACGGGTTTATTGAACGTGTCCGCCATCACAACCGATATTACTCCAAATTGTATGAAACAGAACTCGCATTTCAAGTGAAAGAGTTAGGTTATGAAATTAGGACAGATACCAAATCAGGAATTTTTGAAATTGCAGGCGTATCGGATGAAGCGATTCAATTTTTTTCAAAACGCCGCACAGCTATTAAAGATAAATTAACTGAAAAAGGCATGTCTGGCGGCAAAGCGGCCGCCATTGCTACCTTAGATACGCGCGAAAAAAAAGAAGATGTTGATCGTATCAAATTGAAAGAAGAGTGGGATCAGGAATCCAAACGATTAGGGCTTAATTATCGTGAACTAATTGAGAATAGCCACCATAATAAAAATAAAATACCAACAAAAGAGGTATTCATCAGTGATGAGCACTCACTCAATGTGCTCCAACAAGCGGCAAAATCATTATCGGTTTTTCAATCTACATTTTCATTGGAAGAAGTGATCACAACCGCATTAAGCGTAGCTATTCGTAACAATATAAATGTGGATACACTTTTAAAATCAGTTGATGTCTTGGTTGATTCAGGCACATTGGTTTCACTGCAACATGAGAATGGTAAATCCATGTTTATGATCAAATCCACACTGGATGATGAAAAGAACGTTTTTCAGCATATCGCGAAGAATAAGACAGACAAAGTATTCGCCAATACATCGAACAACAAAGATATATCACCTGATATTCGCGATTGTTTAGCAACTGTTTTTGGGCAAGATCGTATTGTGTTAATTGAAGGAGAAACAGCAAAAAATAATCTTTTGGAACCAATGATAAAAACAGCGAGAGCAGAAAAATTAAACATTGCTTTAATAAATCCAAGTTTGATGGGCATTAAACAATTTTCCCGTCAAGCAAAAATTGCACCGCAAACATTTTGGGAGCAATTAAAAGCTTTATTTACAGATACCTCAACTAAACATTATAGCGTCATGCAGTTTTTATCTGAATATACGGATAATAACGCGCCTAAATATCACACGCCGGATATTGTGCTTATTGATAATGCACATCTTCTTTCGACTCACCAGCAATCAAAATTATTTGAGTGGAATAAAAAAAACGATAGCAAGTTAATTTTGCTAGGCAACAAAAATACCTTGTTATCACAACAAGTAGGCATCTCGCTTCAGCAATTCATTGATAAAGGATTACCTTGCGTTACTATGCAAACACCGGATAGTGAAGCGTCCCCTATAACATCGTCTATCAATAAAATTGCCAATAAAGTCATTGAATCAAAGCATAATGATGACCGGCATCATGCTATGAGTCACCATTTCAGCCAATTAAATGAGAAAGATAGAAAACAATCATGGCTTGTTTCAAATAATAAAAAATCCGTTGAATCGCTTAATGAGAGAACGCATCAAACCTTATTATCACAAGGAAAGCTAGGTAAAGCGGTAACTATCAATCTACTTGCACCCGTTTTTATATCAGAAGGTAAAGGCGGCATTGCCGCTACTTACCAAAAAAATCAGGTTGTGCGGTTTAATGAATCTTACTCATCACTTAAAGTCGAGCGTGGCGAATATCTACGTGTTATCAGGTCGAGTAAAGTCTCTAACCGCGTTGTCTTACAAAAAGACAATGGCAAACACTTGATTTGGCAACCAGATAAAGTGGGGGGACTCACGCAAGGGAAGGTGGAATTATTTAACGAAGTTAAACGTGAATTGGCCGTTAATGAAATGGTTATTGCTAACCGATCACTCAAATCAAAAGAAATCGTCAAAGGTGAGCGGCTTTATATCTCTGGTGTAAGCAAGAAAAATATCACGCTTAAAACACAGCATGGAAAAACGGTTTTGCTGGATACCAGTAAACCATATCACCGTCACCTTGATTATGGATATGCCTCAACGCTTCACACCATTGCACATGAAAAACCTACCTTTCTGATCGCAGAATTGCCCGCACAATCGTTTCAAGCTAATCAGCGGCATTTCAACCAGATCATCTCACAATCTAAAGAATCGTGGATTTATACGAATGATCAAAGCGCATTATTAAATAACATTGAAAAAAGCACGGGTGATCGTTTGACAGTGCATGAAACGATTAAAACATCCGATGACATTAAAAATAATTTGAATGCTATTTATGATCTACTCGAAAAGAAAATAATGACACAGGATAAAAATGTTGGCGCTATTAAAACGGCCATTGATTCTGTTGATTATGCCATGCGGCATTTATCGGAGAGAGAAGCGGGGTTTAGCCATAAAGAGTTAATGGCAGTGGCGATGAAACAAGCTATTGGCAATGTAAATGAAACTATGTTGCGGGAAGTCGCCATTGAGATGGAAAAAGCAGGCATTTTACTGAGAGGATCAAGGGAAGATGGCACGCTATGGACAACATTGGATGCTGTTAAAATCGAAAGGGAAATTTTATCACTTGCCACCAAAGATCAAGGGAAATTACCGCCAATGATTGGCGATGATCGACTTTTACACCAGACAAACTTAAATCATTTACGCCCAGAACAAAGAGATGCCATTAAAGCTATTACAGCAAGCACAGATCGTGTGATATCCATACAAGGCCGTGCTGGAACAGGTAAAACCACAATGATGGTAACGCTCGCTGATGTTTTAGCATCGAAACCATTATTAGAAAAAGAAGGCTATCAACTGCACTGCATTGCGCCCACCCATAAAGCCGTCAAGGAACTCAGAACAAGAGGACTCACCGCGCAAACTGTGGATAGCTTTATTTTAGATGCCAAAAAATGGGGTGATAACAAGGCATCACCTGATTTCAGTAAAACTGTACTGATTGTCGATGAAGCCTCCATGGTGTCTAACCGCAATATGCTCGCTGTCTTAAAAATAGGGCATGAGGTGAATGTAAGAGCCATTGTACCAACGGGCGACACACAACAAAACCCTTCCATTGAATCAGGCAAGCCGCATGATCTGATACAAAGTAAACTGGATACCACCATCCATTTAGAAGACATACAGCGTCAAAAGAATCCTGTGCTAAAAGAAGCGGTCAAAGCGATTTACCAAAACAACGTCGCAAAAACATTTACCGCATTTGGTGATGCCATCATTGAAATCAATGAAAAAATGATGGGTGATCCTGCGGATAGAAAGTTAACCAATGATGAATTAGGACAAAAATATTATCAGAAACGAATTGAAACGATAGCCAAGGATTATGTTGATTTACTGCGCAAAGGAGAAAATGTCCAGATTATCTCGCCTAGCCACGCCGAGCGAAAGGCCATCAATGCAGAAGTCAGAAACCAACTCACACAGTTAAACCAATTACAGGGTCAGACCCACGATTTTGCCATCCTCTCTACTAAAGACATGACGGGCGTTGAAAAATCTAAAGCTACGCATTTTCAAACAGGGCAGATAATTCGTTTTACTACTGGTTCTGGCAAAGAGATTAAGACGGGGGATTACTTTACCATCACCGATATTAAAAAAGATCACAACCTGCTGACTTTAACAAAGGCGGGCACCGATAAAAAAATCCTTTGGCAAGTACCCAAATCGCGCGATCGTATTAACAAGGTTGAGGTTTTTCAGCAAGAAGATCGTCAATTAAAGCTGGGTGATAGAATCATTTGGACACGAACCAATCGCAAAGAAGACCTCTTAAGTACCGATGTTGGTACGGTAACGCACATTGAGAAACACGCTGTTACCATCAAGCAACAAGATGGCAGTACGTTCACGTTTAATCCTCGTGAGCAAAAATATCAGCATTGGGATCACGCCTATGCCATCACTACTTATGGCTCGCAGGGCGGCACTTACTCCACCATTCTTGCGCTATTTGAAAGCTATCGTCATAAGCTAATGAACATTAAAAACCTGCTTGTCACCATCACTCGACCCGAAAATACGCTGCGTCTTTATACGGACAATAAAGCCAATCTTGAGCGCACTATTCAACAAAATTCAGGAGACAAGCAGAGCAGCCTTGAAGTGATAGGGCGATATCCTGATAAGCGTTCAGCGAATAATTCTATCAGTACACCGCCTAAAAATATTGGGGAGCTTACTACCAAACCATCAGAAAAATTGGCTGCTATCGCAAAACAAATATCAACAAACCCATCCAAAGACCGTGCTTATCTCAATGCCTATAAACGCGTGATGGACAAGCCCGTTGATTTAGATAAAGAGCAAATGCTCCCAAGAATAAAAAACATTGACCGCGAAATTTAATTAACTGGAGATATCAATATGGAACAAATCACCATGAAAGTTGACGATGCTGTTTTTGAAAAAATCAAAGCACGCATGGAAAAAAACGGGTGCAAAACGTTGGCGCAATGTGCACGGGAATTGCTGGAATTAGGATTGCGTATAGAGGAAGCGGCAGCCAATCAAGAGGCAGGTGGTGATGAAAATGACATGCTGGCAACCCTCCTGAACTTAACAAAAACAAATACGCAGTGGGTTTTAGAAACTCGTTTTTTTGTGAAATTTTTAATGGAAAATTGGAATCGCATGGAGTCATCACAGCTCAGTTTATTCATGGATAAAGCGAAAGAACGGGCAGCGGTTGTCGTTCATGAGATGGTTGGCCAGCCAGCAAATGCTGCATTGCATGGCATTGAAGGTGGTTAATCAAGAGAAGGTGGGGAATTCCCGCGACTTTTTTGTTGGTGTGTTTTGTCGAATTTCATCATTAATGAAACAAATACCAACAAAAATTCTGGGAATTCGCTAAAAAGTCAGGGATTCAAAAGAATTCTTTTTGGAAAAATAGCTCGACATTTTCCATAACAAATTGAATTGTATGGAATTCTTTTGAATGCAGCCACGCTGCGAAGTGTGTGGTAGCCCTGAAATATAAAAATAGTATCGCAACAAAAAAGGAGAACATCACATCATAAAAAAATTCATTCGTTAAACATCGTGGTTTTTACACAAACGAATTTAATTTTTTCGCCTGAAAATTTAGGCAAGCAGTGACTAAAAATCTAGGCAATTTTAACAGGAGGATTTATGCCAATCATCAAAGCAAAACAGAAGCAGGAAAAAGAACAACTACGCATTAATATTGAAAGGGGAATTTACGAAAAAATAAAACAATATTGTGAATGGGCTGGTGTCCAAAAATACGATGAGTTTTTTGAGCAAGCCGCTGAATTTGTTTTTTCAAAAGATAAAGACTGGTTGGCGATCAATAATCAGAACATAGAAAAATAGCTGCTAAAAAAAATCGCCAGGCGTGGTCTCGTCTAGCGATTGGTAAATTGAAGTATTACCGCTGGTGTATCTTTTGCGTTTTCTGGTTAATGTTTAATGCGTAAGACATCATTAACCGATTACTACGCTGGCGGCGGAAATAGTCAAAAATATTTTGCACCGGACTTACAAATTTTCGTATGATGAATTTGATCATTTTTAATCTCCAGGATGGTTTTTGAAAATGGTTGCTAGGCAACCTCTCGCGAAGGCTGCCCAGCTGGCGCATGTTAGTCTTCATTAGGCAACATAATGGTGATGACGGGTTCACCGTTGTCACCGCCGCCGATAACCGCCTTTAATGCAACAAGGCTCGGTTTAACGGCTTGTCGATCGCGTGATACAACATACAAGCGGTACATGATTTCAGATTCATTCTTAAAGCGGTTGCAAGCAAAACGAAGCATACTTAATACATCCCACAATCTGCCTTCGGTATTCTGAATCGCTTTTTTATTTTTCACGTTTTCCCATTCGATATAGTCATGCCAAACAGCATCGGTGACAGCAACTGGGATTTTAAAGCCAACTTCTTTTGCAATTTCTGTCACATCTACCAGCACACCATCTTGTAGTGCTTGGGCACGTGAATAAATATAGATTGGTTTACCAAAAAAACTATCTTCTCTTTCAATCATTTCAATCTCCTTTTGTTACTTTAGTAATTATTATGTTACTATAGTAACATATTAGAAACCTATGTCAATACACTTTTGACAATTTTGTAAGTTTAATGTAACTTTGGTTACATATATGAAATCATAAGGTATTAATATGGAAAGTGATTGGAACGCAATAGCCGCAAATATTTTGAAGGCAGAGATAAAACGTAGAGGTCTTACCTATGACCAGCTGCATGAAAAATTATTAGCTATTGGTATTAATGAAACGACTAATAGTATCAAGGTAAAAATTAGCCGAGGCGCATTTCAGTTCGCATTTTTTTTGCAGTGTGCAGCTGCGATTGGTATTAAGAATTTGAGATTGGACGAACTAACTGTTGATAATGGGGATGTTTTTTAACCACTTTTATTACCGCCATGTAAAATAAATGAAGGGGTTATTCATTTGAGAAAATAAGGTAAAATAAACCCTCTCGTTTTCGTTACTGGCATTTTTAGAATCTACGAGGAACATATGGGCTGGTTTTATCTATCAATCGCAGGCTTTGCTGAAATTTTTTACGCGGCAGTGATGCCAAGAACAGAAGGTTTTACTCGACTCGGTCCGAGTATTTTCTGCATCGCTTTTATTATAGCCAGCATGTATTTCCTCTCACTTGCAACAAGGACTGTACCAATTGGTACAGCCTACGCAATTTGGGTGGGTATCGGAGCAATTGGAACAGCTACCTACGGGATTTTTCTGCTAGGAGAAGACCGCAGCATTCTTAGGATTATATGTTTCGCGCTGATTCTTGCTGGTATTGTTGGTCTTAAAATACTCGCATCAGCCAGTAAAACTTAAATGTTGATAATAATTAGCAAATGTCTATAAAATTCTGTACATATCCCATAGAACCAACTGCGATGGAAGTAGCATCTACAGACAGCTTGCGTACCTTACCCTCTTCCATAACGACTCTCAAAAATACGATTCAACTATTACGTGATGAGAAATTATTTATCCTAAACGAAAAAATTCATTTGGAAGAACGAGCTAAATTATTTTCAAACGTAGCTGTATGATACGGGAATTTTAAATAATGAATACATTGTTAATCTTTTTAGGCGCAGGAATTGGTGGTGTATTGCGATACTGGGTATCTAATATGATTTATTGGATGACAGGTCGACAATTCCCCTACGGAACGCTCGTGGTTAATATCAGCGGGTGTTTTTTAATGGGTTTTTTGTTTGTTCTAATTATTGAACGCTTTGATGGAATTGGTCCTCAGTTACGTTCACTTTTATTAATTGGTTTATTAGGCGGATATACCACATTTTCGTCTTTCTCAATTGAAACACTCAACCTTTTTGAAAATGGTGCCTGGTTGAGTGGATTTTTAAATATATTTTTTAGCGTATTTTTATGTATTTTAGCAGCTTGGCTTGGAGTTATAGGAGGAAGACAGTTATGAAAACAATCGATGTCACTATCGTTAGAATTTATGTGATGGAATCAGATCACTTGCTTAATACTATAGTTAACTATTTAAAAAGTGAAGCAAAAATCCGTGGTATCAGTGTTTTTAGGGCCATTAGTGGCTTTGGTGAAACAGGGAATCATACAGCTTCGTTGATCGACCTTTCCTTGGATCTGCCTCTTGCTGTCGAATTTTTTGATAGTAAAGATAAGGTCATGCTCGCCTTAGAACATTTAAGTAAAACCATCAAACATGAGCATATTGTTTTCTGGGAAGCTAAAGCAAACGATTAAAAATTATTAATTATTGTGAAATTAAACATGACGTCTTCCGCATTATCTAAAAAAGACATTACCAAATCCTCCGCGCTTAAATTTGTTATTTTATTAAGCATCGTAAGCTTATTTGCTGATATGACTTATGAAGGTGCCCGTAGTATTACTGGCCCTTATCTTGCCATATTAGGTGCAAATGCAGCCGTGGTGGGATTTGTTGCCGGATTCGGCGAATTTATTGGTTATGCATTGCGTATTGTTTCAGGTTATCTTGCCGATCGAACAGGAAAATATTGGGCATTTACTATTTTTGGCTATGTTTGTAATTTGCTTGCAGTTCCATTATTAGCGTTAGCAGGTCATTGGTGGATTGCTGCTACTTTAATTATTGTTGAGCGTATGGGTAGAGCCATTCGGGTACCACCGCGTGATGCCATGTTATCCCATGCAGGACAAAAGGTTGGCATGGGATGGGTGTTCGGACTGCATGAAGCAATCGATCAAATAGGAGCAATGCTGGGGCCGATCATGATCGCCGTAGCATTATATTTCAAAGAAGGTTATCAATATAGTTTCGCTATGCTTTTGATTCCAGCATTAATAGCCTTAGCGATATTAGTCGTTGCACGTTGGCTCTATCCACATCCCCAAGCTTTAGAAGTAGAACATGAGTCCTTAGAAGCGAAAGGAATGAATCAAGTCTTTTGGTTATATTTAACGGGTGCATCATTGATTGCAGCAGGCTATGCAGATTTTCCGTTGATCGCTTATCATTTTCAGAAAACAACTATTTTATCCCCCGTTTGGATACCCATTTCCTATGCTATTGCAATGGGTCTTACCTCTCTAACAGCACCGCTCTTTGGTCATTTTTATGATCGAAGAGGCTTTTCAATTTTAATTGTAGTAACCATATTTTCATGCCTCTTCGCACCTTTAGTATTTTTAGGAGACACTGCTACAGCTTTTCTGGGAGTAGCGTTATGGGGTATTGGTGTCAGTGCACACGAATCTTTAATGCGTGCAATCGTAGCGAACATGATACCGAAAGATAAACGTGGCGCTGCTTACGGCATTTTTAATGCGGGATATGGAACTTTTTGGTTTTTAGGCAGTTTCTTGATGGGAATACTCTATGATATTTCTATTCCAATATTAGTTATTTTTTCCATTCTTATTCAATTATCATCTGTGCCTTTATTATGGATAGTAATGAAGAAAATAGGTAAGCATTAACTCATAGAAGGCTAGTCATGCAAAATCTTATTTTTGTGTGTAGCAAATTCTGCTAGGAGTCAAATGGCAGAAGGTATTGGGAAAAAAAATTTAGCAGGAATAGCGGACGTTTGTAGTGCTGGCTCACAACCTAGCAAAGTTAATCCATTAGCCATTCAGGTTCTCAAAGAAATCGGCATTGATATCTCTCATCAAAAATCTAAATCACTCGATTCAATTGATAAAAATACAATTGATTTAGTCATTACATTATGTGCTGAGGAAATTTGCCCTATATTTCCTGGAAATGTAAAGCGTCTCCATTGGCCTTTGCCTGATCCGTCTAATCCTAAATATAGTTCGGATGAGCAATTAAAATTATTTAGAAAAGTACGCGATGATTTGAAAAATAGAATTCAAAATTTGAGAGATGAGATGAAGTCATGGAAAAGATAAAACATTAAATACATTTGATCGTTTCTTGTCTCTTTGGGTTATTACTTGTATTTTAGCCGGAATTGCTTTTGGAAAAATTTCTCCTGCTGTTGTTCAAATGCTTGGTAATTGGGAAATTGCACAAGTAAATCTGCCAGTAGGTATTTTAATTTGGATCATGATTATTCCCATGTTGATTCGCGTTGATCTAAAAGAAATTCATCATATGCGAGAATTTTGGAGAGGAAGTCTTATTACCCTTGGAATTAATTGGTTAATCAAACCATTTTCAATGACATTTCTTGGATAGTTTTTCCTTAAATATTTGTTTTCTTCATGGTTGCCTGCTTCTGAAATAGACAACTATATTGCAGGATTAGTAATACTTGCTGCTGCACCGTGTACAGCAATGGTCTTTGTATGGAGTTACTTGTGCGACGGAGAGCCTCATTTCACGTTAACCCAAGTTGCACTAAATGATGCTATTATGATCTTTGCATTTGTACCTATTGTGGGATTACTACTAGGTATAACAGGATTAACTATTCCATGGGATACGTTATTGATATCTATAACAGTATATATTTTAATTCCTTTTTTGATAACTCAAGGGATGAGATATGGGATTATCAATCATAGTAAAATTAATCTTGACGTTTTTCTAAAGAAAATTCATCTCTACTCGATTACAGCTTTACTTGCAATGTTAATTTTACCTTTTGGTTTTCAAGGTTATCAAATTCTTCAGTCACCCATTATCGTATTGTTAATTGCTATCCCAATTCTTATTCAAGTTTATTTCAACTCAATGCTTGCATATGGGCTAAATAAAACAATTGGTGAAAAGTATCGAATAGCAGGACCATCTGCTTTAATTGGCGCTAGCAATTTTTTTGAATTAGCAGTTGCTACAGCAATTACATTATTTGACTTTAAATCAGGTGCCGCATTAGCGACAGTAGTAGGGGTATTGGTAGAAGTACCTGTCATGCTGTCTGTTGTAAAAATAGTAAATAGCTCAAAAAAATGGTATGAGCATAAATAATTTTGAGTACATCGCAGGTCAAAAACTCAGTAACAATGTTGTTGTGGAAATATGCTTACAGCAGTACTTTTGGAGGGCAACTTAACTCAGATTAAGCACTTTTGGTTGCGACACGAGGTTGTAAAGATGGGTTGTTCTCACCTTCAGTAGAGAACCATCAATATCACTTGATGACTCTAGGGCTATGAATAAAGAGCTAGCCTGACAATGTAACAAGGGAATTAAATTCCGGGGTTGAAATCGTGAGAAACCAACCCTCCTGGTAGTCACGAACCGGGTAAGTGCTAGAGAGTTGGTATGGAGAACATATGTAAATTCGTGATAAAGACCGTAAGCTTAAACAAGTGTAAAGTGACTGATACACTTGAACCAAAAGGTAACGGAAACAGGAAGATGAATTTCAAAATATCATCTCGTGATCACATTGTTTCCCGGTCGACAGCGAGCTCCTAACCTAACATCACCTACTTTGCAAAACGTGGTAACCCTGTATGGTCCCCTATTAGGGAAAATCAATCGTGAGATTGATCGATAATCATGCAGGAATAGGATGTCGGAAGAAGCGAATGCTATGTTGTAATGACATTGATACTGGTTTAAACGTTACCGGGTACGAAAGTAAGCCCACGTCCGATTGGTCTTTAATCGCGAGATAATTTGGAGAACCGACTAATGGAGGAACGCAAATGACGGCGATGGTCATACCATCAGCTGGTGCCCCTTCAACGTTGCTATTTAACTGGAACACCATCGATTGGAAGAAAGTGATAGCGTATGTACGTCGGCTGCAAATGCGTATTGAGAAGGCTTTTCGAGAAGGGAAACATAGCAAAGCAAAAGCTCTGCAATGGATTCTCACTCACTCTTTTTACGCAAAATTACTTGCTGTAAGAAGAGTTGTCCAAAATCAAGGAGCAAAAACACCTGGTGTAGATAACATTACATGGAATACATCCATCCAGAAGATGAAAGCAGCGATGTCGCTCAAACGGCAAGGTTATCAAACCAAACCATTAAAGCGAATTTACATTCCTAAGAAGCAAAATGGCGAATTTCGTCCGCTCTCTATTCCTGCTATGCAATGTCGTGCACAGCAAGCTTTATATTTGTTGTCGCTCGAACCCATAGCTGAAAGCATAGCTGACAAAAACGCCTATGGATTTAGGCCACTAAGATCCGCAGCCGATGCTATCGCGCAGTGCTTTATCATGCTCGCGCGCAAAGGATCAGCTCAATATATTTTAGAGGGCGATATCCGTTCTTGCTTTGACAGCATTTCACATCGTTGGATATTAGAAAATACTCCAATGGATAAATTGATGCTGAAGAAATGGCTTGCTGCTGGTTATATTGAGAAGAATGAATTTCACCCAACGGAATTGGGAACACCGCAAGGAGGAATAATTTCACCAACACTTTTGAATGTGACATTGAGTGGATTAGAAAACGCAGTTAAATCTGCAACTAAACTATCAGATAAAATTCACATTAGTATCTATGCGGATGATTTTGTAATTACAGGAGCATCACGAGAAATACTAGAAAATAAGGTGAAACCTGCGGTAGAGACTTTCTTAAAGGAACGAGGATTATCTCTTTCTCAAAATAAAACTAAAATCACACATATTAATGAAGGATTTGATTTTCTTGGAATGAACATAAGGAAATATGGGAGCAAATTAATTATTAAACCTGCAAAAAGCAGCGTGAAAAGATTACTTGCTGATATCAGGAAGACAATAAAATCGAACGCAACAACAAAAACGGAATATTTACTCAACCAATTGAATCCAAAAATTCGTGGATGGGCAAATTACTATCGTCATGTGTGTGCAAAGAAAGCCTTCAAGTATATTGATTGCAACATCTTCAAAGCTATCTGGAATTGGGCTATTAATCGACATCCAAATAAAGGTAGAAAATGGGTTAGATGTAAATATTTTCGTAATGATAAATTTAGAAACTGGGTCTTTTTCACGAAAGTAAAAAGAAAAGATGGCGTTAGCATTAACGTTGATCTTGTGGAAATGAGTAGAACACCTATCAAACGGCATATCAAAGTTAAGGCTGAAGCTACACCATTCGATTCTAGTTATCATAATTATTTTGATAAGAGAATTTCAGAACGTGAAAGCGTTAAGAGTTCTTCTAAAAAGAAACCGAAATGGTGGCTGCAATGGTGGAATCTATTAAAACCTGATGATAAAGACAGAAAAGTTCGAGTCGCAACTACAGCGGCTTTATAAAGGCTCGAGCCGTGTGCACCGAAAGGTGCAAGCACGGTTCCTATGGGAGCTACGCTCGGTAACGGGCGTTAGCTTACCAGGCGGGTTCTTGCGCTGGACCCGTAGCCAATTCCGCCACCTGATAGCCATTTTCAGCCAGTTCCTCTAAGAATGAATCGTCTGATTTTAAATTAGAATAATCCTACTTACCAACATAATACAATTTGGTGGGACACTCCATACCGAGCACAAATTTTGATTTTTTTAACCATCTCATCTTATTTACATTCCTGTCACAAAGTTTCTACATAGAAATTGTAGTTCTTTACATAATCCGTGATAATTCCCTCATGAAACCTTTTGATGATAATCAATTTTTAGATTATTAATTTCATGTGAAGAGATTGCCGCTGAAATATCAAAAATATCACCAATATCTAAAATATAAGGATTATTATCCATCTTTGCTTTCACAGCAATTCTATACTCATTCATGTATTCAAACGATTTTCGTTTCTTGAAAATCCCTACATCACCATGATGAGTGTTTTCGTCAAAATATTCGACTGCCTGACTTTGATAAATAAAATTATCTCTTTTGATTGCTCTTTTAATTCGACGCATGAATTCATTTGCATTTGTAATAATTAATGCAGCTTCGCCAAATTTTAAAACTCTAGTATCAATTTTATATATATTGTGTTTATTAACCATCCATAAGTACATGCAAAAAATATTTATAAAATTATTACTGGTTCTTCCTGACCTAAAATTTATTAATCCAGTCTCTTTGGTTAAATTTATGGGTTTTATATTTTGGCTTTCGATTTTTATAGAAATAATATCTTTTGCTTGATGAAATACATCTATTCCTTCGAAATCATCCTGATGTATTTTACTTTCACAATTCTTAAAATACCCAAGAGTATTCATGTAGATCTTGCCTTTCTGAAGATCATTTATGTATTTCCATGATGAAAACTTTATTAAAGTCGTAATATCTTCTTCAGGCTGCATATTTAAAAAAATCCTTTAATAGTTAAGTCATTTTCAATTTTAATTTTTGCATATCATGATGCCTTTCCTTATCTATAGCATGAACGTAACGACGGGTTGTTTCATCACTTTCATGACGGTGATTAGCGCGGATATGCTTAAATTTAATGCCGGCACGATCTTGCATTGATGCTGATAGATGCCGTAACCAGTGTGCGGAAAACTTTTTTAATTTCGTTATTTTTTCTGCGTTACCCTCAAATTTTTTGGCAGTTTCATGCGCTAGTTTTTTAAGAATCTTGTTAATCTGTCGTGGTGTGATTGGCTCATTATTGACAAGTGAGGTAATGAGCGGTTCTGTTTCATT
This sequence comes from Aquicella lusitana, assembly GCF_902459475.1. Lineage (NCBI taxonomy): Bacteria > Pseudomonadati > Pseudomonadota > Gammaproteobacteria > Legionellales > Coxiellaceae > Aquicella > Aquicella lusitana. The sequence goes on from NZ_LR699117.1 coordinate 39,102, forward strand.
TTGATTAGGGAACGGAGATTTTTTTAAAAACGTTCGATAATGAATAATTGCACGCAACATATCATCGCACACAGGGATGATGCCTTCTTTGTCTCCTTTTCCAATGACATAAAACCACCAATCATTGTCAATTTTTCTAAATGAGCTCCATGTATGCGTTGTCAATTCCGCATTTCTTAACCCTAAAAAATATAAAATATTAATTAAAAATCGTAGCCGTTCTTTTTCTTTCTTATGAGAATATTCTTTTTCGGGCAACTCTTCCAAGGTATCTAACATTGCATACCATTCCTCAAGTTCCAGCATACGCTCTTGTAATAAAATTGATCTTGGGCGAGAGAATCGGGATAGATTCCTTTTCCGCATAAGTGATAAGGGATTAAAGGCGAGATAACGTGCATCAACCAGATAATTTAACAGTGAATCAATACAGCTTATCGCAACCTGTTTAGCTGAGAAACTTAAGCCACTCACGAAGGGACGCCAGCCTGGTTCACCCCTTTTTCTACCTCCCCCGTGGCTACGCGTGCACCAGACATTTCTGGGTTCAGGGCTATCTAAGAATGAGAGATATGCCTCAAAATCATCGCGATCTAAACCAGACAAGGGTTTTTTGCTCTGGTATATAGCCCATAAAAGTAATCGCTCAGCTTCTTTCTGGTAAGTGCGGTAAGTGGTGGCTTTATGACGGTATTCATTCAGCCAACATTGTATTGCTTCATAATCATTTTTTGCATGGATTTGGCAACGCTCCTGTTTTTCCCGATTGCATCCATTTGCACCATTGAGATTCAGGGAATGTAAGACAACTGGTAATTCCACTAAAGTGGGAAAATGATCCATTGAATCGTTCACTTCCGTGTTATTTATTGTCTGCATCCAATATTCCTATTTTTTTATTAAAGTCATCCAGAATGGATTTTGTTTCTCTGGATGTTTTAAAAAACTCCTGAAACTTGTCACTAGCCTCGGAAAAATAGCTGAGGGTTGATAGCGTCAAATCAATCTTTGGAATTTCTTTTACTTCAGACAAAATAAAACTCGTCATTTCATTATTTTTTTCAAGAAAATTCCAGTAATTTTTTTGTGGAATTATTTGTTCTGCAAGTTGATCACGTTCTTTTGTAATTGCTGTTAATTCGGTTTTTATTTTTACTAGCTCTATCTCTTTCTCTTTTATTTTAGCCTTGGCATCATCCAAATCTTTATTTAATTGTTGATTCTTCGTTTTTAATGAATCAACTTCAACGATAAAGTTCTGGCGTTGGATTTCATTATGATTTTTTAATTCAGAAATTAATTTTTGATTCGCATCATTTTGTATCTGTGATTTTTCAAGAACATAATTCATTTCCTTTTTGTGGGCTTGTGACAGGTCATCCTGATGTTGGACGGTGATGCGCTGAAAATCAGTGTACCGTTCATCCAATCCTCTATAGCGCTCTTGTAATAGAACATGTTCTTCCTGAAGCTTTCTATAATCTAACACCAGAATTTCCTTACTACCTTGTAATTGGTGAAATTGATCCTTCAAGATAACCAATTCACTTTGCATCTCTTCAATTTTTTGGGCAGCCAAATTTTCCTTTGTTTGAGCTTCAGTTATCAGCTGATTTGATTCTTCTCTGATCTTGTTAATTTCAGCATCTGTTTCCTCACGTAATTGTTGCCAGACGCGCTGTACGGCTGTTTGCACAGGATCAGATGGAGACGAAACACTAGTGCCAATTGCATAATGCCGCCATTCATTGAGATACTTGGAAATCGTGGTATTGCTACCCGTGCCACCCAATAAATTGCGGATGCGTTCAATCGTTGGAATTTCACCTTGTGAACGTAATTCGTCCGCAGCCTGAGCGACATCTTCATATGAAATACCCCTTCGGATCATGTTACTTCTCCCCTGTTAATGTCGGTTGATTTAAATCCACAGATTCTGATCCGATGAGATTTACAAATGCAGAACATGTGACCAACATAAAACGCGCCCATGCGGGATTGATTGGTTGGCTCTTATCGGTAAGTGCGTGACGGATTCCCTCTTCACCGGATGTGTAGTTATAAAGATTGAGCAGTGCCTGCCTAGCTTGAGGATGGTTTGGAAGAATCTTGGATTTCTGACATAACTCCGAAAGAGTTGCATTCTTGTTTCCAGTAACTTTTTTTGCTTTTGCCTCTACCGCTGAAATGGATTGCGCAATACTTTCGCGCGACTGATCATTTTTCTTGTTTGCCAACATTGTCAACGCACTACTAATATGCGTTGCCGCTTCATCCTCATTTATCAGACTTTCTTCAATACTTTTTATTTCCAGCCCTGAGGTGATTGGAGCAAGTACATCATTGATAAAGCGATAAGCCGAATTTTCCCGCTTTAGAACATAATTACAACCCTCGATAAATGCTGCCTTTCGCTTGTCACCAAACATGCTTAACAAGCCAGCAATAAATTCAAGAAACGAATAAACCTCATACCAAGGTAGGTTGTAATACTTATCTCTGATCATTTCTTTCTTATAGATCGGATATATTACCCGATCTATCATGTGAACGGGTTGTTTAAAGAAATCCCGCCAGCAAACTTCCATCACCGTTCTAAACGTCCCTTGCTCGCTATAGTATTCTTTAGATAATTCTTCAATTTCCTTAAAAAAATCGTCCAATTCATTCCATATGGAATGGCGTAAATCATCATCCATTATCGTCAGCTGCAGAGGTTTCTCCATTGCAAATCCATGACGTGTTGCAAAACTCATTCTCATTTCTCCGTTGACGAATATACCTTGCTCTCTATAATATGGTTAAATGTTTTTACATTCAACATCGTTTTACACATGATATTATTTAATGATGACCGATAATCACCATTATCAGAACTACTAAATCATTGACCCAAAATCGTGAGTGTCATTTCTAAAAAAAATATTCAGCGCGACAAAATAGAATTAGGCTATGGAAGCATTTGAGCTACTACATTTGGGTTGATAGGCACCTACTCGATAGTTCTTAATATCAACATTTATCGAATAGCTGGCCCGATTCCACCCATACCGCTTGTATCTAGAGCAATTTTGTTTTTCCTAATGGCCCAACCTCCTTTTGAACAAAAATTTATGAAAAAGTTTAAATTTGATTTATAAATGATGATTTATTCATGCTCCTTTTCAACAGTACTTTTTTTATTTGTAGATATCTTGAGATTAAGTTGGACTTCCGAAAAGGGCACAACCTTATTTCTGCCGGTGTTTTTAGCAACGTATAAAGCTTTATCGGCGGCTTCGATTAATTCTGAACCGGTTTTTCCATCTTGTGGATATTCAGATATGCCAATTGAGACGGTAATTTCGCCCGTATCTTGTGCACCGAATTTAACATGTAGCAATGAAACGGATTTGCGGATATTATCCGCACGCTTGATGGCCGTTTGCGCCTCAGTATCGTAAAGCACAATGATAAATTCTTCTCCGCCATATCGTGCTGCTAAGTCACCAGGACGTATCTCATTTATTAATAACTGAGATAGTTGCTTTAGAACCAAATCACCTGCATCATGGCCGTGTACATCATTAATTCTCTTAAAATGATCAAGATCTAACATTAAAACAGAAAGTGGTTGTTTTGTGCGTTCTGATTGATGAATTTGTTTTATAAGGAATTCTTCTAAATATCTCCGATTGTATAGAGAAGTTAAAGGATCACGAACGGATTGAAAACTCAAATTTTCCCGCAATCTCACGTTAGCTAAGGCAAGCGCTGCTAATTCTGCAAAAGCATTAACAAGCAATCGTTCATTGCTTGTTAGTTGTTGTTCGCCTTCTTTTTTAGCTACTTCAACATAGAGTAAACCATAAATATCATTTTGTGCGCGCAATGGCACACAAAGATAGGATATTTCTTCAGTAACATTATTGATTATATGATCACAAGTTAATTCTGTCTCTGAAAAACCTGCGTGATGAATATGACCTAATCGTAATGCCCAACATTGATCTTGAGTAAAATTGCTAGTATTTGAGATTGGCGATCCCCAGCTGGCACTCGCTTCAAGAAAATCTTTTGATGGATGCATAATATAAAATACACCTTTGGAAAAACTAAGCACTTTGCCACAATATTTAGCAGTGATTTCGCTTAATTCATTTATCGAGTTACAAGCCAGCATGACATCGCTCATTTCTAGTAATAGAGTGATCTTTTCATTTTTATCTTTCAGTTCATGCATGCCTTCATGCAATATATTTTCAGTTTTTAACCGCTCGGTAATATTTCTTTTGATATGCATCGCCCCAACAATATTATTTTGTGAGTTTTTTATTAAGCTAGATGTGACTTCATATATAATTTTTTTGTCATGTACATTAAATTCTATATTTTGAACATATTCTTTACCTTCGAGAGATTGTTTCCATGATGCTTTTAGTTTATTTTTTACTTCTGGAAAATTGATCAGAGCATCATCTAAACTCATTCCAATAGAAATTTTTGTATCAAAAAGACGCTGAAATTATTTTTCATAAGCGTGGTTAAAAATGATAAAACGATAGTTTAAATCAAGAGCAGCGATCATGTCACTTGCCCCTTCAATGATACTTCGTAATTGGTTTTCAAAATTTCTAATTTTGCTTTCGGCATGTCCTCGTTTTAATAGCTCTCGATTAAATAATAAAAATGCAATTAATAAAAAGATAACACTGATGGTTTGCCCAATCACAAAAATAACATCTGTAATAGTTGCATTGCGTATTGCGCTAATATTACGTTCATTTAATAATGTGAATTCTACTTGTACAATTTCATTTGTTAATGCTCTTATCTCATCAGAGACTGCTTGTGATTTTTGGAATAGATTCATGGCTTCTGGAGAGGATAATTTTCCATTATTTTTTATTTGTAACATTTGCTTTAACAAATCGATCCTTTTATTAATTAACGTAGATAACCTGATCGCTTTTTCATTTTGTGAAGGATTATCCGTTGTCAGTTCAGTTAAATTTGCCAATGATTTTTTTATTTTTGATACATTCTCGTTAAAGTCAGAAAGATAATTTTTATCATTAAATAATAGATAGCCACGTTGTCTGGTTTCTAAATAAGTTAAATGATAAAGCGAGTTATGTGAGGCTAATATTACTTGATAGGTGTGCGCTACCCATCGGTTAGCATTTTTTAGATTATAAAATTGATAAGCTGAAATACAACTGATAGCAATGATGATCGCAATTGCTGATAAAAAAACAGAATGAGTAACTGTTTTTTTGCTTTTTATTGTCTCATTTGGGACAAACTCAGTGGCATGTTTAATGAAACTATTATCCATAATAATCCTTTTATAAATTACGCATTCAATAATTTATAATTATTATATAGATGGGTAAAAAAACTTTTTTGCTAACTTAGCCGATATCACAATAAATCCACCTTCACCATAATCAGGTTTAATCGGTTCTGGAGTGGATATATTCTCGATAGGAGAAAAGATTGTTTGATAAACTTCTTCTTCGAAATTAATTTCATGCAGCAAGTCAAGAATTTCGGCAGCAGAATAGAAATGGGCATGCTGATAAAACTTATTTTCTTGTTTTTTAATCTCATAAATTTGTCCCAAGAATGATTTGCGATCAATCATACCAATGACCAGAATACCATTTGTTTTTAATACCCGCTTTACTTCTTGGAGAGCCATTAATGGAACCCTGACATAGCACAATACAGTGCTAAGTAAGATGAAATCAAACTGCTGATCCTTAAAGGGTAAGGTTTCAGCAGTGCATTTGTGAATATCGATTCCACGTATTTTTGCCATTTCACCTAATTTATCAGATGGTTCTACACCCGTTTTAATTCCGCGTCGGGAAGCAAACCTTCCTGAACCTACACCAATTTCAAGCCCATCTCCTGATTCAGGTATTAATTTTTTAAATGCAGCTAGCTCTGATTGAAAAACAGCAGGATGGCGATCAAACCAGGTATCATATTCATCAGCAAATTTATCAAAAGTTTCTATAGCTTCTGTATCAATCATGTTTGTATCCATCTTAAGTATCTTCCTTTTGTATTAGTGTAACCCAACTACTCTTACTTCTTACATAAACCATGAGAGTCTATTAATTTTACAAATATATTCGATGCGAACAATTTATATCTCACGATTTCATATTGCTTTTATTATCCTGTCAAAATGATAGACATACCGTGTGGTTATATATCGAGTATACCCCATATTCTTTAGAGGATGAAAAGGGACAAAAACTTAATCCTAATAGGCAAACAAATTCGTAAGCTACGAAATACGAGAGGCTTTTCTCAAGAAAATTTCGCGAATTTCATTGATATGAATAGGGGTTATTACGGGACCATCGAACGTGGAGAGGCAAATGTCACCGCGCTTAATCTATTAAAAATCATCCAAGGATTAGAAGTAAAACCTAATGATCTATTCCCTCCAGAAACATATAATAGAAAATTTTTTTAGGAGCAACAACGATATTGCTGCTCCTAAACTGCCAAATATTTAAGGATTAAAACCATTCTTTGCTTACTTCGCCAGTATTAGCATTTACTCTTAATTCTACTTCCTTATTATTTTTATCGAGTGCCTTCACTTCATACTTATCCTTCTTAAATTCTATCTTATAAATGTCATGGTATCCGGCTGCTCCTACTTTTTTTATCGCATCAAGCATAGAAATCTTGGGGTTGGCCATAGATTTCATTTTGTAGCCAATTTTAGTTTTGGTAATCGCGTTTGTTTTAGGATCAATCTCCAACTTCACTTCGTTCTCTTGCGCATTCATGGCTTCTGCTTCATAAAAACCATGTTCAAATTTAACTTCTTTAATGTTGTTGTAGCCTTTGGTCTGTAAGTTTGTAATGACTGCAGATAATGGGACTGCAGTAGCTGGAAGGTTATCAGCTAATGTAACTGACGTTGACAATATGAAAAATAAACCCGTTATTAAAATAACCTCAGTTATGGTTAAGCAATTGAGGACATCCAAAATTTACTTCTGCTGATAGACGGTTTTTTTGCTTTTAAACAGTAACCTGCTAAACCACTAACAAGATTAACCAGAAAATTTACCGGACTGCGATGTCGAGTATGCTCAATATGGCAGATAGATTTAAGTTGATCAATGACGGTTTCTACAATGCTTCGCTGATAAAGAAAAAATTTTTCGAACGCGCTTAGCATTTTTTTCTTCATGTTTTTTCTAACTTTCGTAATCAATTTTATGCCTCGTTTTGCAAGCGACTCCGCTAATTTTTTGCTGATGTATCCTTTATCGCCCGCACCAAAACCAGTTAATCCTTGCATTAATTTTTCAACAACTTCTCTATCATCAACATTTCCTTTTGTAATGCAAAAACTCATAATTTCTCCCTGGTGATTGATCGCTAAATGTAATTTGAATCCATAAAAAAAGCCTACAGAACAGTGTCCGCGTTCAGCAATGCCTTTAAAAACTTTATTTCTGTAAATTCGACGATTGTGGCATACAACCATTTTTGTAGAATCCAAATAATACAATCCGGTGTGTTTTCCTGTTCTTGATAGTACATACGCCGTTAGTGGTGCAAGCAACCTTGGCATGAGTGCAACAAAACGTGGATAGCTTACCGCTTTAGGAAATTCTCGAAAAAGTTGGCCTAACACACAATCCAGATAAAAATCCTTGAATGTGCGATAGTGGCTTAAGTGAAATAAAATCATGATCGTCATCATCTCGCTTTCACTTAATTCTGTTTTCCTCTGACGTTTGCCTTTAGGTAAGGGCAAAATTTTATTTGCAGATTCTTTTACATGGTTCTTGTAAAACTCATCAATATCACAGAAAATTTCAACGATCGGCGCTAGTAGCATTTTGACTCCATTCAAAACCTTGGGCGGTTAAAAATGGCAAAATTTACCAAGCGCCTTTCTTATTTTCAATCTTTTCAAAAAGTTAAAATTCGCTTATCCATAACTGAGGTTAAAATAAATAATGCTCTCTTTAGCATAGTCAATTCTCCTTTTTATGCGGATTAGTAAGTAATATGCCATATTCCTAAATAAACAGTGTTTAATAGGAGTCATCATGATTATTTTTTTCATTAAGCACGACATTGCACTCATTTCCCTTTCAATAAAGCCGGCAAATAATCCTTACCGGCTTTGTATGAAATTTTATTCTTCTTTTATTTGAATTTTTTGTGACAAACTTTCCTTTGCTTTTGGAATAGTAATTTCTAATACACCGTGTTTACTCTTGGCACTAATCTTTGACGAATCAGCTGCATTAGACAGACTGATGGTACGATAAAAGGATCCTTGTGATCTTTCGACGTGAACATAATTTTCACGCTCTTCCTTAGTTTCTGTTTCTCTATGTCCCCTAATTGTGAGCATGCCTTTATCGATACTTACTTCTATATTTTTGGGATCTACACCCGGCACATCTGCTCGAATGACATATTGATTTGCTTCGTCTTTAATATCAATGGTTGGCGTCCAATTTGATCCAACGACATTCGAAAGCCAGTTTTCACGATCTAAGAAGGAAGATGGTTCAAACATGCGATCAAGGGCTTGATGAAGTTCCGATAAATTTGAAAAGAGAGGGCGTTTAACAATTTGATTCATATTTAATTCCTCCATGAAAATAAATTCTACCCTAGGCTTAATTAACAATTGAAAGGAAACGATTTATTATAACAGCATTATTGGTGTTAAAAGAAAGCGTCATAATTTTGACTTACTTGTAATTTTTGGTATTTATTTGATCATTTGAAATTTGAACCCCGCCAATAATCAGACAGGGTTCTCACCGGTCAATAAATTAATCACATCATATCACCCATGCCGCCCATTCTTTCTCTTCCCATGGGGGATTTATTTTTGGGTAATTCAGTGATCATGCACTCCGTTGTAATCATCATGCCAGCAACAGAAGCTGCTTGCTGCAAGGCAGTGCGAGTGACCTTGGTGGGATCCAAAATGCCCATTTCTAACATATCGCCATATTCGCCGGTTGCCGCATTAAATCCATGATTACTTTTATTCTCTGTGACCTTATTTAAAACAACAGATGGCTCATAACCAGCGTTAACAACAATCTGTCTAATAGGTGCTTCTAGTGCACGGCAAATGAGTTGTACGCCGATTGATTGGCCGTCATTGTTGCCTTTAAGATTTTTTATTGATTGCATTACGCGAACCAATGCAACACCACCACCAGGCACAACACCTTCTTCGACGGCGGCACGAGTCGCATGAAGAGCATCTTCTACACGAGCTTTTTTCTCTTTCATTTCGACTTCTGATGTTGCGCCTACCTTGATGACGGCTACTCCGCCTGCTAATTTAGCAATACGCTCTTGCAGTTTTTCACGATCATAGTCAGATGTTGTTTCTTTAACGCGTGCTTTTAATTGTTGGATGCGGTCTTCGATATCCTTTTTCCCACCGCCACCATCAATAATGGTAGTGTTGTCTTTGGTGATGTGTACGCGTTTTGCTGTACCTAAATCATCTAATTTCACTGATTCCAGTGTGCGCCCTACTTCTTCGGCAATCACTTGTCCTCTGGTGATAACAGCAATATCTTGCAACATTTCTTTACGACGATCACCAAATCCGGGTGCTTTGACAGCGCATACTTTTACAATACCGCGCATTTGATTGACTACTAAGGTAGCTAAAGCTTCGCCTTCTATATCTTCTGCAATCATCAATAAAGGACGACCAGACTTTGCAACTGCTTCAAGTAGTGACACCAAATCCCGGATAGTAGTAATTTTTTTGTCGGTTATAAAAATGTAAGGATTCTCTAAATCAGCAGACATGGTTTGTTGATCCGTAATGAAATAAGGCGATACGTATCCACGATCAAACTGCATCCCCTCAACAACATCCAATTCATTTTCTAACCCAGAACCTTCTTCAACGGTAATGACACCTTCTTTACCCACTTTGGCCATTGCATCTGCAATAATTCGACCAATGGCTTCATCCGCATTGGCAGATATTGTCCCTACTTGTGCAATGGATTTATCGTCTTTACAGGGAACAGAGAGTTTCTTCAATTCTTCGACAGCTTGAGATACAGCCTTATCAATACCACGTTTTAAATCCATAGGATCATAGCCAGCAACCACTAACTTTAATCCTTCGGCAAAAATTTGACGACCTAAAACAGTAGCAGTAGTTGTGCCATCACCTGCTTCATCAGAAGTACGAGATGCAACTTCTCTAAGCATTTGTGCGCCCATATTTTTGAACTTATCTTTAAATTCAATTTCTTTGGCAACAGTCACACCATCTTTAGTAACAAGTGGCGCACCAAATGATTTATCGATCACCACATTGCGACCGCGTGGTCCAATAGTAATTTGCACAGCATTCGCCAAATCGTTAACGCCAGAGAGCATTAACTGTCGTGCTTCTTCACTGAATCGTAATTCTTTAGCTGCCATAGTCTTTATCCTCTTTTTATTTATTAATCAAACGCTGTTATTCAATAACACCTAATATATCTTCCTCTCGCATGACGAGGTATTCTTTGTCGTTCAACTTGATAGTTGTTCCAGAATATTTCGCAAAGACGACTTCATCACCTGTTTTAACTTGTAAAGATTGTATTTTGCCATCCACATATTTTCCGGTTCCTACGGCAATGATTTTTCCGCGCATGGGTTTATCTTTATCCGCTGTATCAGGTAAAACAATACCGCCTTTGGTTTTTGTTTCTTGCTCTTGAGGTTCGACAACCAGTCGATCGTTTAACGGACGAATGTTAAATGTAGTCATAGTAAATTTTCCTTGTAAATTATCAATAAATGACAGATTACTTCTATGTAACAGTGAATATAGGGATAGTTAATGAGAGTTCAAGTCAAAGTTAGCTTGAAAACGCTGACGCTAGTCAAATTTTGTTTGCATATTTTTTGTTAGTGATTGAATAAATATAATTATTTTTTCTCTTATCATGCGTGATCTCTATTCTAAAATACTATAATAAAAAAGGAGTGGTGAGAAAGGGGAAAAAAATGGGTGATTTAAGTACCCTCTTCGACCATTATTTTAAATCATTTTAGATATCTGCTTGTGGCATTGTGTGCGGTTAAGCCTAGTGTCACAGAGAACCAGAAAAGAATTGGAAAAGCGGTCAAGATCAGGTGTTGAATCGCCTCTTCATATTCAATTGTATTGTGATAAAAAGATTGTTGTTTATGCAGAATAGACAATATTGCATCATAAATGAATTAAATAAGTATGCACTCGCTGTCACAGAAGTAACATGGCTCACTATATTGACTTGTGAAAAGCGGATAATAATCTATGAAATTGATAAGATTTATGAGAATACCATTCCATTTATGATGTTTCCAATTTTATGGATAAAAATATGGGCTCAATAATTGGAATTGAATCGTTTTATTTTTATAGTTAGAAAAATGATTAATTAAAGAGGAACCAGGATGTCTCTTTCGATTGAAGAAATTCAAAAAATCGCCCATTTGTCACGGTTATATCTTGCAGATACAGATATTGCGGAATATTCAGTACAGCTTTCACGCATTTTAGATTTCATTGAAGACATGAATCAAGTTGACACCACCAACATTGAACCACTTGCCCACCCATTAGATATTCCTCAACGTTTGCGCGAAGATAAAGTGACAGAGCCTAATTTGCGCGATAAATTTCAAGCTATCGCACCTCAGGTGGAATCCGGGCTTTATCTTGTCCCAAAAGTCATTGAGGATGAATAATGACGTATAATCAATAAAGAAGAATGGAGGACTCTCTATGAAAGATAAATTAAATCAATGGACCGAAGCTAATAAGCCCCAAAAGGCAGCCGACTACTTTATTAATAGAATGGCCTTTACTATTGGGCCAGGAGACTTATTTGATGAAATGAAAAAGAATAAAGACGACGTTAACATTATCGATGTCAGAAATGAGGAAGATTTTAAGAAAGGTCACATCCCTGGAGCTATTAACCTTCCTGAAGAAAAATGGCATACCTTATCAGGCCTCAACAAGGATTTGATGAATGTCATTTATTGCTACTCAGTGGAATGTCATTTAGCAGCAAAAGCCGCGGCTCAATTCGCAAAGTCGGGGTTTCATGTAATGGAACTCCAAGGTGGCTATGATCGTTGGAAAGAGAAGAACTTTAAAATAGAAACAGAAGAATAGTTCTTATTTTCACTCGAATTTTGAATTTAAACCCACAAAAATCCTAATAGATCGTATGATTTTTATAAAAATCATACGGTTAAATACAATTATTTTCCTTATAAATCATACAGTTAAACTCTTGAAATTTTAAATTTAATTTTTATAATAATTACTAGAAGGGACTCTCAAGCATACGGTAAGGAAGTAAAAATGACTCAACTTTGATGATAATTGTTCGGAGGTAATGATGTATGAATACGTTAATACCTTATGAACCAGCGAAGTTGATAAATGATATGCATAATCTCATGGAAAATTTATGGCAGCGCACATTTGATTTGGATACGAGGAATGCAAGTGGAAGAACAGGTCAATGGTTGCCTGCTATTGATATAAGAGAAGAAGAGGATAAATTTTTAATCTCGGCGGATTTACCAGGCGTAGATCCAAAGGATATCGACATTTCGCTGGAAAATAACGTGCTGACATTGAAAGGAAAACGAGAGGAAATACATGAGGAGAAAAAAGGATCTTTCTATCGTATGGAACGTATGCAAGGACAATTCTATCGGCAGTTCACTCTACCGACCGCTGTTGATAGTAAGCATATTACTGCAAAATCAAAACAAGGCGTGTTAGAAGTGATCGTACCGAAGAAAGAAAAAACGGAAATCAAGAAGATTGAAGTAAAAGTGGAAGAATAACCTATTTCCCCGGCAATAAGGAGGTTGTATCGGGAAAATAGGGTTATATATAAACTAACCTCAGTTATGGTTAAGCAATTGAGGACATCCAAAATTTACTTCTGCTGATAGACGGTTTTTTTGCTTTTAAACAGTAACCTGCTAAACCACTAACAAGATTAACCAGAAAATTTACCGGACTGCGATGTCGAGTATGCTCAATATGGCAGATAGATTTAAGTTGATCAATGACGGTTTCTACAATGCTTCGCTGATATGCATTAGTTCCGATCTAATCTGACACTTGCTACTTGAAAAAAGTAAGGTTACCCGTTTTGATAGTTATGTCGAGTAAAAATCAAAACATTAAAGAGGTAACCTTATGTACGAGTGTACGCAAAAAATCATTAAAAACAAGGTCGGTCTGTTAAATTTGGCAGAAGAGCTAGGGAATGTATCAAGAGCCTGCAAGGTAATGGGCTTCTCCAGAGATACGTTTTATCGTTATAAATCAGCAGTTGAGCAAGGAGGCATTGAGACCTTGTTCGACAAGAGCAGACGGCAGCCAAACATCAAGAACCGCACCGATGAAGCTACAGAGAATGCTGTATTGGACTATGCCATTGAGTACCCCGCGCATGGTCAATTAAGAGTCAGTAATGAGCTTAGGAAAAGAGGTGTTTTTGTTTCTCCTAGCGGTGTTCGTTGCATCTGGCTAAGGCATGATTTGGCATCATTTAAACAGCGTCTAACCGCACTGGAAAAGAAATCTGCCGAGGAGAACTTAATTCTAACTGAAGCACAACTGGCCGCGCTAGAACGCAAAAAAGACGATGATATGGCCTGCGGTGAAATTGAAACAGCACATCCTGGCTATCTTGGTTCACAAGATACCTTTTATGTTGGCAATCTCAAGGGTGTTGGGCGCATTTATCAGCAAACATTTGTTGATACCTACTCCAAAGTGGCTCATTGCAAGCTATATACCACAAAAACACCGATTACATCTGCTGACCTGTTAAATGATCGTGTGTTGCCATTCTTTGAAGAACAAGGCTTGGGCTTGCTGCGCGTATTAACGGATCGTGGCACTGAGTTTTGCGGCAAGGTAGAGCAACACGATTACGAGTTGTATTTGGCGCTCAATGATATTGAGCACACCAAAACGAAAGCTCAATCACCCCAGACCAATGGCATCTGTGAACGCTTTCATAGGACGATTCTGAATGAGTTTTATCAGGTTGCTTTCCGAAAGAAAGTTTACACAACTATTGACGAGTTGCAAAAAGATCTGGATGATTGGCTCGGTTATTACAACAATGAACGCACACATCAGGGTAAAATGTGTTGTGGCCGAACTCCGATGGCGACATTGATTGATGGTAAAAGAATCTGGAAGGAAAAAGTTGATAATCTCAACTTGAACTGACAGTAAAACCGTAACTGAAAAACGGGTAACTGTCAGATCAAGTCGGAACTTTTACAGCTGATAAAGAAAAAATTTTTCGAACGCGCTTAGCATTTTTTTCTTCATGTTTTTTCTAACTTTCGTAATCAATTTTATGCCTCGTTTTGCAAGCGACTCCGCTAATTTTTTGCTGATGTATCCTTTATCGCCCGCACCAAAACCAGTTAATCCTTGCATTAATTTTTCAACAACTTCTCTATCATCAACATTTCCTTTTGTAATGCAAAAACTCATAATTTCTCCCTGGTGATTGATCGCTAAATGTAATTTGAATCCATAAAAAAAGCCTACAGAACAGTGTCCGCGTTCAGCAATGCCTTTAAAAACTTTATTTCTGTAAATTCGACGATTGTGGCATACAACCATTTTTGTAGAATCCAAATAATACAATCCGGTGTGTTTTCCTGTTCTTGATAGTACATACGCCGTTAGTGGTGCAAGCAACCTTGGCATGAGTGCAACAAAACGTGGATAGCTTACCGCTTTAGGAAATTCTCGAAAAAGTTGGCCTAACACACAATCCAGATAAAAATCCTTGAATGTGCGATAGTGGCTTAAGTGAAATAAAATCATGATCGTCATCATCTCGCTTTCACTTAATTCTGTTTTCCTCTGACGTTTGCCTTTAGGTAAGGGCAAAATTTTATTTGCAGATTCTTTTACATGGTTCTTGTAAAACTCATCAATATCACAGAAAATTTCAACGATCGGCGCTAGTAGCATTTTGACTCCATTCAAAACCTTGGGCGGTTAAAAATGGCAAAATTTACCAAGCGCCTTTCTTATTTTCAATCTTTTCAAAAAGTTAAAATTCGCTTATCCATAACTGAGGTTAAACTAAGCAGGAAGAGAGTTATTTTTCATCTTCTCTTAAGAGGTAAAAATGAATACATATACTGCTAAGTTATGTTGTGGAAAAAAGGCAGTAGAGACAAAAAGTGGAGATGATGCAGAAGAACTTTTTATTTGGATGTTAGGTCAGGCGAGCGGGCCTGTTGATGTGGATGGTATTCATGGAGAAGTAATCGAGAATAAAACTGGTAAAGTTGTTAGGCAATTTAAAAAGGCTCCGCCTGAATAACATCTACTTTTAAATTGTCTCTGCTGTGTTTCCTCTTCCTGTTGTTTTTTAACTGGGAGAGAGATTCTATGCCAAAATTAGATTTGTTGAGCTGTCATGAGTTTTGGAAAAACTATGACGATCCTATGATTTATAAGGTAATTTCTTTTATGGAACCGTAGAAGATTTTACTCTAGATGGCACACCTTCTCTCGAACAAACACTGGATAAACTGGGTAAAGCACTCGATGAATTAGATAGCTTTGAACTGGCACATGAAGATAACTTTATTACCTTATGTTCCCATCTTAAAACTTCGCGAATTTTACGCTTGCTACAAGCGATTGACACGATTGATCCGGGTTCTGCATCAAAATTATTGATGTATGCAGAAGAAAATAATACACCCGATCATCCTATGACTGGATTATTTTTACGGCGTAACATCGTTTTTGAACGATTGAGATTATTAGCCCGTGTTTTTTCACCTGAACGATTGGATCTAGTCTTAAAAGTATTGGAAAAAGAGCACTGATAAACGTGTTTTCATGATCCCTTGAAAAAATAAATTGAGTCCTCAAATATCAAAATGTTGAACCCAAATTAACTAAATGGAGGATAAAACATGAACTACATTGCACGTTATGAACCAGCATCTTTAGTGAATGAAGTTAATAAAATAATTGAGCATGCTTTTCGTCCATTAGCAAATAGTGATACATCAAATATAGAAACTAGCCAGTGGATACCTGCTGTTGATATCAGAGAAGAAAAAAATCAATTTATTATTCTTGCTGATTTACCTGGCGTTGATAAAAGCGATGTTAACATTTCTATGGAAAATAATATTCTAACAATTAAAGGGCACCGCTTTGATCAAAACAAAGACGAAAAGCATAATTATTTTCGTGCGGAACGTGTGAAAGGTAATTTTTATAGACGGTTTACTTTACCTGACACAGTTGATGGGTCGAAAATCGAAGCTAAAATACAAAAAGGTGTGCTTGAAATTGCTATTCCCAAGAAAGAATCAGCACAACCACGTTTAATCAAAATTCAATGCGATGATTAAATGAGTGCGTAGGTAATCTACGCACTCATTTTAATATTTTTTATAAAAAATTTAAATAAAGGAGAAAGATAATGAAATCATTTTCCGTTATAAAAAATCGACTGAATGAAACTTGGGAAAATTTTTCTGAAGGATGGAACAAACTAAGTGACTTATCACGCAATGCTTTAACCAGATTTTCTCATCCTTTAAAAAATAAAAATGAGCAAAGCAATCAAATAAACCCCCTGCAACAATGGTCACATGGTATTGGATGGAGTTTATTGCCTGTTGATCTCTATGAAGATAATGATTCCATTCATGTAAGAGTAGAAGTACCTGGGCTTTCATTGAATGATTTAGATGTTCGTGTTGCTGGTGATCAGTTAATAATAGAAGGGAATAAACAACTCAAGCGTGAAGAGATGAAAGATCAATTTTATTTAATGGAATGTGCTTATGGCCATTTTAGTCGTGTCATTCCATTGCCATGCAAAGTAAAAGATAGAGAAGCAAAAGCATCTTACAAGCATGGGGTATTAAATGTTATTTTGCCAAAATCAAATGATGCGAAAAAGATTAAAATATTAGTTCAATAAAATATTTTTTTGACGCAAGGAGTATTGTATGGTCATGGCAGTGAAACAATTTCAAAAGCTATTCCGTACCGCTGCAGGTTTAAACGTTGATAAAAATGATATTAAACGATTAAGTAATTTTATCAATGAGAGGTTGGCGGATTTGCTTTTATTAGGCCCAAAAGTACGGAAGCTGCGATACGGTGCCATTTCAAGCTGACTTATCATATACCTCATCTAGTATGGTGTCCTCATCTTCATCACGACTGTCTATTTCCAGCACATCTGCCGTAATTCCTAACCGTTTCGTCAAATCCAATGGGAATAATCCATATGGATTGATGTGAGAATGGAACAGCACATTCAATGCACGCTTGTCTTCTGGCACTAATACATTCTGCCACTCTGGTTTTGATAACACCCTTTGAAAGATTATCGTATTGATATAAGCCATACATGCTTGCAGTAAATGAAGGCAAAGAATACCAAGTTCCTGATATTCCTTAATGTTCGTGGATATTTCACCGAGCTTACCATAAAAAATAAATCCCATCACACTGTTGAGACGCTCAACTACATTTTGCGATTCATGTATTTCAATTCGTAAATCTTCTGACATTAAACATCGGCATATAAAATTTGTTTTTGATACTTTTCCAATCTCTATTATGGCTTTATACACAGGATGCTGATAATTGTCTTTACTAAATCGTTTAACAAAAACATCCGGTTCCATTGTTCCAATTTTTAACGCAATAATATGTTTAATTGCTTCATCATAATTTTCTTCTATCAATTTCCATTTGATGGGTTCTTTTAAAATTAAATCCAGATTTTTATAATCATTTCTCTGACTGGATGATGGGTAATATAATTTTTGCGCATACATATTTTTGAGCCTGGGAAGCAAGTCAAAATCTAATAATTCACTAACACCAAAGGCGAGAGTACTTTGTCCGTGCGTATCACAATAAACTTGATTCATTTCCATGTTAGTGCAATGTTGTAATATTCCCTTGAGCATTGCTCCTACTTCTGATGAAGAACATGTTTTTAATTGAGAATAAATACAAAGCGCATTTTCATCTACATGCCAATATACCATCACGCCTCGACCTTTATAACGTGCATGCCATTCCACCATTAGATTTTGATCCCACACACTAATTTTTTTGGAATCACAAGCAACACTTGTTGTTGCTTCTCCCCAGATTCGTGGATCACGTATTTCTAATATTTTATTGATAATTTCACTAAGTATAAACCTGACATTTTCAACAGTAATAAAGCGACGTTTTACATACTTTAGATCATCGTAACTCACCGATTCATTCGCTGAACTTAAACATTTAAGACCGGTGTTGGTACCTATTGCGTAAAGACACAATAATAATCGAAATTGTAGTATTTCCCTTGGTATATTTTCACGACTAGCAACCGTCTGCACAAGATTGGTGAACTCCATCTGAAGGTCACATTCTTTTAGCATATCAATTAAATTAATTGTTCCGTATTCTTGTTTAATTGCCTGATGCAGTTTTTTAATATTTACAGGTTCAGCCTGGGGATCATAAGGAGAAATTTTTATGTGCCCACTACCATCTTTATTAATGATTTCAACCTTTTCATTGCAAGGAATATTTTCATTTAGTAACGTCAAGTTATCATGTAGTTCCTTTTTACGTGGCGTAATAAATTCTTTCACACTTAGCGGTAATCCTAATAAACCATAGTAATGTTCCCGTTTTTCATCAAAATCTTTTGGTAGATCATGATCTGGATTACGGTAACGATAGGCACCTTCAATCCAAATCATCTTGCAATTTAATTGCCGTTTAATTTCTTGAAAAACTGACAACTCGTAATTAACTCGATTTATTTTTCTGGTTCCATTTTCTAAATTAACAACAACTAAGTCCACCCATTCATTTGGAACCACATTTTTAATAGGGATATTCGCATCATCAGGGTAAAATTCGTGCTGAAAGTCGCGGTATGTTTTTATTATCTGAATGCCATTTATTAATGGTATGGTTGCGTTTAAATTTGTTTTCAACGTGAATGAATCCAATAACGCTAGCAACATTTTCCTGCTGGCGTGAGAATACAATGAGTGCATTTTCATGTGCACTTGGGTTTGGTACCATTTCCCTTTAAAACATAATTCTTTTGCCAGGTTCTTCAATGTATCCTGTCCAACTTGAGGATAAATGATGTCTTGAATCACTCCGGTTGGATTTTCTGAAGCGCTAACAGACAACTTGTATAATATGTCAAATTTACCATCAACACATTTCACTTCAGATAATATCTTCTTATCAACAAAACTTTCAGATTTTGTTTGTAATTGGTGCGCTAACTTCATAAACAAATCAGCAAGGCTGTCTATGAGTAATTGAGACCGGAAATAACAAAAAATAGAAAATGTTGCATAACGAATATGTGGTTTATGCTCTCTCATGCCACTTGGACGCTCTGCCATAATACGATGATAATATTTTTTGATTAATTTTTCTGAAAGGCTGGAAAGTACATCTACAGGAGAGTCTAATTGCTTCAAACGATCAATTTTTTGGATAGCTCGAAAAACATTTTTTAATTTAGCACCTGGAATATCTATTTTAAGATGTTTAAATTTTATTTCTGAATCATCATTAATTTCATCATCATCGCTTTCAGCATCATCAGATAGTAATTCGTCCATCAGAAACTTTGTTTTTTCATCCAATTTACTGTAAATGGAATCAAATAATTGTTGTTCAAATTCATGATGTGATGAACTTATATGTCTATCTAATTCCCTTGATGTAAAAGGCTCAATTTTATTGTTACGAAAATAAGTATAAGCATGTTCAATTCGTTGTGGTCTTTTAATTGCATTAGGAAATACATTTTTGCACAACCATTCTTTGAAATCGTGTATATCATTGCCCGTTACTTTTCGGTATCCAAGTAATTCCCTGACTTCCTGGCGAAACCGCTTAGTACTTCTTCCTTCCCAATCAAATTGATTAATCATTGAAGGTGAAATATTTAATTGATTTGAAATTGTATTTAGCATTAATGGATCGATGAATTTGATATGCTTGGGATAGCGACTTTCCAATTGAAAATATTTCAGCAGTACTGCAAACCCGAGTCTATTCTTGTCTGTGTTTTTAGTTTTAGCGAGAATTAATTCATCGTCGCTTAAATTATAAATCGTGCCTTTGTCCATGTAATTTCTTATTCTTCTTTTTCTGTGATTGTTTTTGAGATTCGTTTTTTAGGTAACGATAGAGTGTTGGTTTGGTAATATTAAATAATTTGCATATCTCCATGACGGACAAATCGCCTTTATCATAGTGTTTTTTTAACTTCCTAATTTCGTTTTTATTCAACTGTACTGGCCTTCCACCCAAACGACCGCGAATTCTAGCTGCTTTTAATCCCGCGTTTGTTCGCTCACGTATCAGTTCTCTTTCAAATTGTGCAAGCGCTCCAAAAATATGAAAGATTAACTGGCCGCCACTGGTAGTCGTATCAATGTTCTCTTGCAAACTTTTAAAGCCTATTCCTTTTTCACTTAATTCTTTTATCGTTTGAATGAGATGGGCTAGAGACCTGCCTAATCGATCCAATCGCCACACAACCAACATATCGCCTTTGCGTAAATGTGATAGCGCAGAATGCAACCCAGGACGAGCGGTTTTAACCCCGCTTACAACATCGGTATAAACATCTTGGCAGCCCGCACTTTTTAGCGCGTCTTCTTGCATATTCAAATATTGGTCAGCAGTAGAGACGCGGGCATATCCTATGAGCATAAAATACATATCCATTGATTAAATGAGGGAGCGATGGTAACGTAACTCATCGTATATAAGCAAGTTGTATAACCTTGAATTTTTAACCATTTTAGTTACCATTATATGCCTTTCTTTTCTTGAAGAAATGAATTTGCATCTCAGGTAACATAAACGAACGTTTTCGTTACTGTTAAAAATAGTGTGTTTTAATTTATATATGAAAGTTTTAGTTTGAAACTTAAAACTAGAAGATACTAATTGGGCTATCTTTTCACTTAAATTGGGCAATAACCAAACTATGTTTAGTTTTTTCAATCTTTTTAATGATAGTGAGAAGTCAAAAGATCAAAATGACATTAATTACTTAGAATTAATGCCTAAAGAAATTTTGAGCGAGATTATTCGTTATTTAACACCGTCTGAATTACTCCAACTCTCCGCAATGTCAAAATATTTTTATAGAAATGTAAATCAACCTGATATGTGGGCACATTTTTTTAAATTATCTTCGTTAGATAAAAATAGTGATATGCAGAAAATAAAAAAACTAGCATTAAAACAAGTAAGCGATCTGTTTACCTTACCTGGTAACAATTATTCGAATTTACTTGCGCAGAAAAAACTATCGATTTCTCAATTATTAGCTATGCTAATGCCTTATGGCGTCACTTCAGAATCGAAATATAACTTTGTAAAGTTAAAGGGAACTTATATCAATTATGATATCGGATCGCAATGGGCACTTAATCCACAATATGCTTTAAACCATATCCCAACAACATCATTAACCAATTTTTTTAGTCACGACTTTAACTTCCAAATAGATGCTATACCAAACTTTATTATTAATTTTTCCGATTGCAAAAAATTAAATTTTAAAGACCAGAGCAAATATAACTCAATTAGCGGTACTCATTATATTCTCATCTCCGTTAACAATATTTCTGACCTTGTCAATTTCTATCAACAAGTCAAAGAAAATAATATTGACACGCTATCACCTATTATCTTAGTCCACTCTCCCTCTGCAACTAACGTATTTGATGAAAAGTTCTTAAATGAAATGAATAAGCTTTGCTTGCCAATAGCCGCTACGATAAATGGTGGATTTAATCCACTCAAATTTTTTTGGACGACATTTTCGGATAGGAAACAGAATAATATTTGGTACAACAATATCCTATGTAAACCATCAGAGGGTGAAAATGAGCTGGGTAAGTGCTTGGCTATTATTGCAAACATAAAGAGATCATCTGAGGTGTTGGCGGTAATCAAAAATAAATTTACTAGTAATGAAAGTAATTTGACCGGAAATCAAGTATGTCGGATTATTTAGAAAATACCGGCAATCAAATTAAAGTGGCACCTGGTCGCAGCTTCCGTACCTTAGGGGCTATTAGGGCAAGTATCTGCTCGGGTGAATAATCGAGAAGTTATCGATTTCACTGATTTGCCTATCACAAAAGGTCTACAAACTAATATTCAAGAATTTAAAACAATGGATGAAAATATTGATATTCAATCAATCTTGGAACAACAAGCAAAATTGCCCCCTTTAAAATTGGGTTATAGTGCTACGCTTCAAGCAAAAATCCCAGAATTAGTCGGTGGAATCACGGTTAGTCTTGCTAAAGCTTTTCGTGCTTTGGATAAAGACATGAAAAATCCTTCACCTTTTGAATGGGAAAAAGCTGAGGCAATTTACAACATTCTTCTTTAAGATATTATTTCACTATGGTCACCTTGCACAGGTGACCATAGACTTCACTTTCATCTCACATTATTTCTTAATTTTGTTATCCACATTATTTTGTGTTGTTGCTGGTGAGGTTGATGTTGTTTGTTTATTCACTTGTGGTGGCTTAGTAATTTTTTGCACTGGCATGACCATAACTGGGACAAAAAAAGGAAATGCTTCATGATGCATAAAATGCCAATCGTTATAAAATAACTGATCCATATCGCGCATCATGTTCTGTATAGATTTCTGCATTTCTTGCTGTTCGGTTTGCACTTGCTTAACAAGCGTTTTTGTTTGTTCAGGCGTCAGATTGGTTGGTTGTCCAAACTGGATAATACGATAAGTCGTAGGTGTCTTATTATCTATACTTTGAGTAAAAGTGAAAATAGATTGAGAGGTACCTGCACTATTAAGATCACTTGATTTCACCCATCCGACATTTCCATTTTTGGGATCAGCAATTTTTACCCAGCTGCCTTCTTTCGGTGTGTATATCGGAATAATACCTGCTGCTAGATCAATCGTCCCAATCGCTTTTGCATCTGATTTGGGTTGATCATATAAGCTAATTTCCTTAGCAAACACCGTTACAGGAAGACTTAGAATGATTGCCGAGGCCATCAATTTGAGAAATATAAAAAATAAATATTTTATGTTCATATTTGTTTTCTCCCTTCAAATTATTTTAGAAAATATGACTATCGTTATTTTAAATGGGGCGGGTTTTAGAAAATTCAAGCGCTTACTTTTTTTCTTGTGAAATTGTAGCCAAATGTAGTTCTGCTTTAGCAATGATTTTTTTCGTTAATAAAATCCATAATGGACTCAATAAAAATGAAATAGCGATGGTGGTATTCATCATATTATAAATAACGACTGAAAAAATACTTGTCTGGTAGCCAATGGCTGTCAGAATAAAACTTAATTCACCAATTTGAGATAGTAATGATCCTCCATAAAAACTTACCCGCCAAGATTCGCCTAGCGTTTTTAAAACTATTGCATTGATCAATGTGTTGGTTACTAAAATGCTAACGGTTAATAACAAGATCTGCCAAAAATATGGTCGAATAAAGTCGGGCTTGATTAACATGCCGATGGAGATAAAAAAGAACGCGATGAAAATGGTTCTTAATGGTAATAAGTTGTCATGCACCCAATGTGTTTCTTTTATAGCTGCAACAAGCATGCCGCCTAAAAATGCGCCTAATGCTGGGCTAATTTTTAATAGTCCTGCGAGTGTTGCGATACCGAAGCATAATATTAAAGATAAAAATAATTGTGTTTCATGATCACTACCTAATCTTTTGAGAAAAGAAATATCAATTTTCTTTTTTATCACAATCCAAGTAATCAGTGTAATCATGGCAATGCCACCGATGATTTGTAAGCTAACGGTGTTCCAATCAATCATTTTATTTGTTAGAAAACCGACAATAATCAGCATTGGGAAAATAAAAATGTCTTGTACCAATAAAATTCCTACCACATCTTGGCCTACTTCGTATTTAATTCATGCCAGTCCTGTAACAGTTTGAATACAACTGAAGTACTACTTAAACTAATAATGAATCCCAATAAAATAATTTGTTGCCATGACCATTGAAAGATGAAACTAATGATAGCTACAAAAATAATGCTGACCAAAATTTGCAAGGTCGTGCCGCAGAGAGAAACGATCCAATTTTCAACCAATCGTTTGGGCGATAACTCTAATCCAACGAAAAACAATAGCAGGATGACACCCATGTTGCCCATGTGCGCTAATAAGCTTGGCTGCTTTATTATTCCGAGAACATGTGGCCCTAGAATAAATCCGGCGATGATATAGCCAATAATATGAGGCTGTTTAAGTTCTTTTAATATCAGTCCTAAAATAAAAACAGCCAAAACAATAAGAACAAAAGCAGATATTAAAGGATCCGTAGTATGCATAATGTCACGTATGGCTATGTAATTTTTTTACCAGACAAGAATAAGCTCCTCAAAAGATAGCTAGCAAGAAATGAAATCAAAAAAATGACAAAAACTATCTTTTTGAACAAGTATAGGCAACCATGCTTAATGCTCAATTTATGTATGTGAACTCTCCTTGTTCATCATCGCCATCTTAGAAGGTATAAAGAGCATATCATATTTTATAAGCCTATATTTTGATTATTCCTGTTGCGCATAGCGGTTCGGTCTGTGTTTAAACCGAAGCAAAGTCAGCCGATTATTCTTTAGCCAATGCGTGATGACGAATGTTGTTAAGCCAATCAAGAGACACCCGAATATCATTAAATTATTTTTATCACCAGCGCTGTTCTTATAAATTAGCATTGATATGACTCCTGCTGAAACCAGTATAAATAATGGCTTAATCACTATGAACCCACCTTTGAGCGCAACTTGTGTGCCTATTTTTCCACCAATAAATTGACCAATTGCCATAACAACGGCAATTTTGTAATTTATGTTCCCTCCTATGATGAAACAGACGGTAGCAACCACATTACTGACGAGATTAAACACTTTAGTATAAGCCGATGCTTTTAATAAGTTGTAGCCAAGAAAATAGGATAGAGCGAAAATCCATAATGACCCTACACCAGGTCCAAAAAATCCATCATAAAACCCTAATAAAGCCCCTCCGAAGAAATAAAATGGCGTTTCATTCATCTTGGGTGTTAGGTTTTCCGAGCCAAATTTAGGTACTAAGATGACATAGGTGAGTATAAATAAAAGTAAGAATGGCATAATTTTAGATAAAACGGCTACGCTCAAAGATTGGCTTACGATAGCACCAATCAAAGCACCGACAAGAATAGGAATAATTCCTTTGTTTATAGTACGAATAGAGTACATATTTTTGCGATAGAAACTAAGCGTTGCAGAAAAGGTACCAAAAAATGCTTGTAGTTTATTTGTACCAATTGCAATGGATGGAGGCAATCCAACGCCAGATAAAGCAGGAAGAGTGATTAATCCTCCCCCACCGACAATGGCATCCACCATACCTGCCACTAAACCAACTGTAAATAAAAGACATAATAAATAATGATTAGAAATGTCAAATGACAACATATCCGAAACTCCTATTATTATTCTTAATATGTTTGGGTGTCGTGATATGAGGATAATTACAAAATTTACAAGGGTTATTTTTATAAAAATTTTTTAAAAAAGTGCTCTTGAAATTAGAATAAATTATCCCTATTGAATAATTAGTACGATATTTTATGAGGAGAGTTAGTAATGAAAATAAATCAAATGGTACGTTAGCAATAAAATTGCTACTAAATCGTTTTCGCTTAAATACAAAAGTTTTTTATTTAATATGTTAAGAAAAAATTTAAAATGGGAGGATTTAAGCTATGTCATCGTTACAAATAACAGTTCGTTCTATTTCAGACTCACCGACGATTGAATATCATATTCGCAAGCATTTCGCTAAACTGAACAGAATATACAGTAAAATAAGCAATTGCAGAGTAATAATCGATGTTCCTCAAAATCATAAACACAAGGGTAAAATATTCAGTGTCAGCATTGATATAACAATACCAGGTAAGGAGCTTATCAGTAGAAAACAAAGCCAAAATTTATATATTGCAATACGTAATAGTTTTGCAGCAATCGAAAAGTTATTAGAAAAACATATCAAAAGAAAAACAATATTCACCAACAAATACCCTATCCCTCCAGTGGATCATAATACACAAACAAAAGATACAAATATGATGATGCATAATTAATATTTTTATGCGGATTATTAGAAATATTGGCAAAAGGATTTTTATATGGATGACAATTTAATTATCGGTAAATTATTTGAATATGCTACGTCTAAACCTGGTATTTATGGAGTCTTGTTAAGTGATGGAAGCAAAATGGCTATTGAATGTATTAGCAAAACATATCGGGATAAATCAGGAATAATTTGGATTGATGCCATTTTATCACTCGATAAAAGTTATTATGAAATCGGCTATTTTACATCTCCAACACCTAAACAAGAAGTGACAATAAATGCATCACATATCATTGCAATATGGGAGCTATCGTTAGAAATGATAAAACAATAATTTGACTCAAGTTAACAACGCGCGCGTTAATTTTTATAATAGAATCGATATGTATTATGAATATCTTTAATTTCTAAAGAGATCATCCATATTAAGTTTCATGATATGATGAGGAACTGGATGCCAAGGTGCCAGAAATTCGCCGACAATTTTAAAGCCTACTTTTTCATAAACGTGCACAGCTCGTTTATTATTTTTTTCTGGATCAATGAAAACTTCGAATACATCTGAAAAATTGCTTAGCAAAAATTCTTTAATCAAGATGTCAGCGAGACCTTTTCCAAGATAATTTGTATCACAGATGAAAATGTCCAAAGTAATAGCTAAACCTTCTAATTCGCTATATTTTGCATAATCATCCGCAGTATTTTTAAAAACATTCGACGTTAAAAGGTACGCAAATGGTCTATTGTTATCATAAGCAATCCAGTGTTGTGTAATCTTGGAATCGCGTTCCAAGCCTTTTCCTTTTTTTCTATATTGATAAAATTTTTCTAGTCCATTAAGTAAATTATTCAAGCCTTGTCCGTGTACCCATTCACGAATGTAGTCTTGCTGCAACCAGTTATGAATAAATTCTCGCTGTGATTCAATTGCTGGCTTGAAAACAAAACGAAATGATAATTGATCTTTCATTAAATAACCCTAAAAAAAACGGATAAAAAATTTATTTCATCTTTAATAACGCTGTACGTAGCAAGCTAACCCACCCTAACATCAGAATTACACCTCCAATGGGCGTCGCATGTAGCAATCCCACCATGCCTGTTATGGATGCGATATAAATACTAAAACTAAATAATAAAATACCTACAATAAAAATATAAGCTGATCTAATAAACCATGATTTCATCCGTTGATTCGCTTGCAATGGAATAATCAATCCAATAATGGTGATAACAATGGCATAAAGTTGATGATATCTAACAGCGACCGATATGCTATGACGCGCATTACTAGCCAGCGTAAATGAGAGTGAATGATCAACATAGGCTGCCATCAGAACCGACAACAACCCTAAAATTGCACCTAATAATAAAATGCATTAGTTCCGATCTAATCTGACACTTGCTACTTGAAAAAAGTAAGGTTACCCGTTTTGATAGTTATGTCGAGTAAAAATCAAAACATTAAAGAGGTAACCTTATGTACGAGTGTACGCAAAAAATCATTAAAAACAAGGTCGGTCTGTTAAATTTGGCAGAAGAGCTAGGGAATGTATCAAGAGCCTGCAAGGTAATGGGCTTCTCCAGAGATACGTTTTATCGTTATAAATCAGCAGTTGAGCAAGGAGGCATTGAGACCTTGTTCGACAAGAGCAGACGGCAGCCAAACATCAAGAACCGCACCGATGAAGCTACAGAGAATGCTGTATTGGACTATGCCATTGAGTACCCCGCGCATGGTCAATTAAGAGTCAGTAATGAGCTTAGGAAAAGAGGTGTTTTTGTTTCTCCTAGCGGTGTTCGTTGCATCTGGCTAAGGCATGATTTGGCATCATTTAAACAGCGTCTAACCGCACTGGAAAAGAAATCTGCCGAGGAGAACTTAATTCTAACTGAAGCACAACTGGCCGCGCTAGAACGCAAAAAAGACGATGATATGGCCTGCGGTGAAATTGAAACAGCACATCCTGGCTATCTTGGTTCACAAGATACCTTTTATGTTGGCAATCTCAAGGGTGTTGGGCGCATTTATCAGCAAACATTTGTTGATACCTACTCCAAAGTGGCTCATTGCAAGCTATATACCACAAAAACACCGATTACATCTGCTGACCTGTTAAATGATCGTGTGTTGCCATTCTTTGAAGAACAAGGCTTGGGCTTGCTGCGCGTATTAACGGATCGTGGCACTGAGTTTTGCGGCAAGGTAGAGCAACACGATTACGAGTTGTATTTGGCGCTCAATGATATTGAGCACACCAAAACGAAAGCTCAATCACCCCAGACCAATGGCATCTGTGAACGCTTTCATAGGACGATTCTGAATGAGTTTTATCAGGTTGCTTTCCGAAAGAAAGTTTACACAACTATTGACGAGTTGCAAAAAGATCTGGATGATTGGCTCGGTTATTACAACAATGAACGCACACATCAGGGTAAAATGTGTTGTGGCCGAACTCCGATGGCGACATTGATTGATGGTAAAAGAATCTGGAAGGAAAAAGTTGATAATCTCAACTTGAACTGACAGTAAAACCGTAACTGAAAAACGGGTAACTGTCAGATCAAGTCGGAACTTTTACAAATAAAATTTTATTCATTTGTTATTTTTTCATTGTGGATAACAGACAATTTTTCTTTCAACTCCATTCGACGAAGTTCCTTATAACGATCCGTTTCCTGAAATGCTTTACAGTAATCGATCATGTCGCGTATCTGCGCATCCTTTTCTTTATCAAATATTTGAGGACATTTATTTTTTAATTCGAGTAATTTTTTCATGTCACCTTGTCGCATAGCATGGTGTTTTTCATAGTACAACGCGATAGCATCATTAACTGGCATATCATCTAATGAATTCATATTAATTCCTTCAGAAGCAATTTTCTTATTCAAAGCTCTAATACCTTTTTTAATTTATCCAAAGCAATTTTTTGCTTTTCGGCATCCATTTTTTCAATATTCAAACTTTTCCATTTAAGACCTGGTAACTGATCTATTCCAGCAATAGGAATGAGTTGCCAGTCAGGATTGCCGGCTTTAATTGACAATAAAAATTTCCGTTCATTTACTGTTAGTGATTTTAATATTAATTCAATTAATTCGTATC
Source organism: Aquicella lusitana (assembly GCF_902459475.1). Classification (NCBI taxonomy): domain Bacteria; kingdom Pseudomonadati; phylum Pseudomonadota; class Gammaproteobacteria; order Legionellales; family Coxiellaceae; genus Aquicella; species Aquicella lusitana. The sequence goes on from NZ_LR699117.1 coordinate 68,479, forward strand.
GTACTTCAACTAATTTCTCGTAAGAAACTTTTTCAGTAGTCATCCCGATAAAAGATTCCTCATAAATTTTTCTTGTATTCTGCAAGTTCGGTTTTGGATTTAATAACTCATGTATAGGTCTGGAATTGCTAGCTAGGTAAATAACAAAAGCTTGCCGGACTGAATCAGTCAGACCTTCATTTTCTAACAAAATTTTAATATCAAATAAATCGCGCGGGTGCTGACGTGCAAGTGTAGCGCAAATTTTACCGCCATATAAATCAGCAAATGAAAGCGTTTTTATCGTGAAATATGTTAAAAATTCGTTTTGGGCGAACTGACATAGTTCTCTTGTTTCGCAGTCAAAAACAGCGCCTCTTAATACGAAATTGGGTTCTATGATAATTTTTGTTGTGTTATTCGATATTATCAATTTTGATAATTGTCTAGGTTCTTTTGTAAAAACTTCTTCAACTTGATATTTATTACTCCCTATTTTTTTTATATTCTGAGTCAATGTATTTAAAGCAAAGGTGATATTTTTTAAGAATTGTTCCCGTGGTTCAATAGGTAAGTAAGTCAAGTCAAGGTGAGTCGGCCGGCGGAACTTCCCCACCAGCCGCTCTCCGAACTGTACGTGAGCCTCTCGACTCATACAGCTCTCCTTGTTCCATCAGCCGGCAAATATCCCAATAATTCCCAATGCGCAAATAGTTTAGTTTTCTTACGAGCTGTTTTCCCTAACGCATAACAAGCTCTGCGTTGCTTATATTTAAATCTCTTGTACTTGTTAGTCACCCATTTTGTTAAATGCCGATTAATTTGTTCGGCAAGCGGAAAAAGGGCTGATTTATAGTACTTGCTATAATACTGAATCCAGCCTCGTGCAATTGGATTGAACATGCACGATAGATCTTCTAATTTCTTCTCGCAACACCATTTCAATCGCCACGCTCTTACCGTTCTTTTCATCTTGGTTAGTGCTGAGCGACTTACTGCGGGCAGAAAATTACAAAACATTTTCCCATATTTATTCTTTGCTCCTCTTGGTCTAAATTCAAAACCAAGAAACACAAAGCTAATATTAGGATAATCCGCTGTTCGATCTGCATCTTTGCAATAAACAATTTTTGTTTTCACAGGATGCAATTCTAATTTGCATTGTTGTAATCTTTCTGCAAGTTGTTGTCTGAGCAATTTTGCTTGTGCTTCACTCTTTGCATGAATAACTATATCATCCGCATATCGCTCAAATGATACTGCAGAATGATGTTCTTTCATCCATCGATCGAACGCATAATGCAAATAAAGATTCGCTAATAAAGGACTGATAACCCCACCTTGCGGCGTACCTTTATTGCGTTGCTCAAGTTGCCCATTCCCATGCTGCATTGGTGCTTTCAACCATCTCTCAATGTATAAAATTACCCATTTACATGAGGTATGCTTGCACACCGCTTTCATCAGTAATTCATGATCGAGATTATCAAAGAATCCTTTAATATCAACATCCAATACAAAGTTATTGCGCCAGCATCTTTGCCGTGCAACACCTACTGCTTGGTGTGCTGATTTATTTGGACGATAGCCATATGAGTCTTCATGAAAATGAGGTTCCACTTCCGGCTCAAATGCTATCTTGACAACCATCTGCGCAATTCGATCGGCAACAGTCGGAATTCCAAGCGGACGAATTCCTCCATCTGTCTTGGGTATTTCCACCCGTTTTACAGGCGGTGGAAAATATGTTCCCGATGACATTCGATTCCACAATTTATAAAGATTATTTTTCAAGTCTTTTTCAAATGCGGTGATCAATTGTTCATCTACTCCTGCTGCGCCACCTCTTGCACGAACACGTTTATAAGCTTCCCAAACCATTTGCTTAGATATTGCAAACGACTTTGTTGTCACTTGTTAAGCTCCTCCCATGACTGGTTGACTTAATTTAACAACGAAACAATTGAACTCCTTCGCTCCGGTTTCATTACAAAACCTTCATCACTAGTACGAGTTCTTCCGCCCCTGTATTTTCCTTCGGTACTTTAGCCTTGTAGGTTCTCTACTTGCGCGTTTCCCTTGTCATGAAAATCCAGGTTCCCACGTTCCATGAATGAGCCTGTGTTCTAGTCACGCCACCTTTACACCGGACACCGCTCAAGCCATCTATAGGCTATGCTTAAACTTTTCCGAGGCGAAGATCCCTCCTCGTTTTGATGTCGTCTGATTACTTTCGATGCTTCATCGGTGATTCGCTTGCGCTCGTCTCTTTTGAACACTTACATAACATGATCATGTCATGCCTTTTCCATAACGCTCACGACCACAACTCTTAATTGCAGCCGCTTATGGTAGTTTGCAATCCGACCTATCTCTTGATTGCGAGAGGCCTACTCTCATCTCATCCACAGTTACGTCACTAATTTGTTTGATTACAAAATTTAATTTATGTAAGCAAATTCCTTAGTGCCTCGTGGCACACTATCCACACTTAATCTTGGCATATTGCGAAAAAATAAATTAATAGCCGTACCACCTTTTAATGCAAAACAATCCTGTTTATTAATAACTGGTAATACCTGTAATAAAAGTTCAACCTGTGTTAAATACCCGCGTGAATACCCCACTTACTCCTCCACTATTTTTGGCAAAGATAATTGATATTTCGGATGATAATCTCCGCCCTCGCCTATTACTCGGTTCCCATGTCCTAAGCTCACCCTACTTAAATCAACTTTAGACAACCACGGATGCTGAAACTTATCCGCCAAATACAAAAATAAACGTTTCACTTTTATTGATTTACATTTTTCTAATAAACTCTGGACAAGGTTAGGTCGAAGCTGGGTTAAAGTCTCTATTAGCTTAGATGCCTCTTCAAAAGATTGTTTAGTGGGAACCAAATATAATATTTCTAAGGCAGCACGTTCTGGACTTGAAAGATAAACATCTACACCATCTATTGTTCTGTTTATCACTCCTAAAAGTGCATCATCTTCTTGAAATAGTGATACTTGATATATATTAAATTCAGCATCCCAAGCTTTCGCCTTACGGAACCACAATGGTACTTTAACCATAGAACTATGAAAAAGAGAAACGCGTTTTATCCCCTGCATAGGTATAAAATGCGCTTGTCCTAATAATTCTAGCGCCGTTTTTGCACCTACATGTAATGGTAAATGCAGCTGGTTCTGCACCGCCGATAGCGCTCCCACCCAGCTAACTTTATCGCCATATTTCTTATAGGCCTCGTTCCCTACCCTTTCTAACCAGCGAGATTTTACATACCACCAAGCAAGCTTAGATGACACTCCATGCTCTTTTAGCCAGTCTAGCGTTAATACTAGACCTTGAGGCATCTGCGTTATTACTTCGTTTAATTTATTTCTTTCAAATCTAGTCATACTAGAATTATAGTATTTATTATAAAGTATTACAAATACATAGTTTATACAAATCCTCTAAAATCTAGTAATACTAGATTTTAAGTATTAAACATAAACAATGCTGCTCCTTTATTATCTATAATTCTTGAGCCATTCCTCATAAGACGGCAGCTTATCAACTAACTCATGATTAATTTTCTTGAGAAAATGACACAGTTGTTCTTGAATCAAAACATTTTTAAATCCTTCACGCGCGTAAACTTGTTCGTACACGCCAACCAAAAATTTCTCGAACTTATTAAGCAAACTGTTTTTTTTGCGCTCAGACAGACCAACAAACAACTTAAATAATTCGGATTCTTGGAATCTTCCAAATTTTGTTTGTAGTTCTACACTCGATCTATTATCCGAGTTAATATCATTAACAGTGGGAACAACGCTTACAGCACTTGTTTTGCTAGTTTGGTAATCATCACGTAATGCAGACAATAGGTAGTTCGCTAAATTTTTTACTTTCCCATTTTTAAAACTTGGTGAAGATATTACTAAATCGATTTTTTCTTTAATGTACAACTCCGCGTGATCTGTTAATACTTGTGTTATTTGTCTTGCAGATAAACCAAATTTTTCTTTGAGTATTTCAGCAATATTATTTTGAGTAGGCTCATTACTTATAGATATGACTGATAATTTTGGTTTTTTTATTAGAAATTGAATAGACACAACCTGACGATTTTGCTTTCGCATCTGTGGACTAATGTTCAAAGTGGAATACTTGTTAACCTCTTCCACTGCTTTGTCTAAAACACGGGTTTTAAAATCACGGAAAATTTTATACTTTCCTTCTTCCACACCCATAAGTTTTCTAAACTTGGCTAGCGTGAACCACGGTGTTTGTCCAATATCCTGGAATCGATTGCAATTCTCATAAAGCGCCAGTCCATAAGTTGACTGAAATTTCGCTTGTACCATCATATCTAAACGCCCATATATATTAGGACGATAAAGTAATCTTCTCATTTGGGAACTATAGGAATAAGTGCAAATGGCACCATCTATGCTAGCGCCAGCTATAATTGAACTTGCGTTCCATACCCCTTCACTATCAAGCCGCTCGCCATCAATTAAATTCCATTCTAATACCGTAGAAATCAAATTAATAAGCGATTTTTTAATCGTTTTATGATCATTACTATCATAACCAATTATTTCGCATAGCTTAGCAATATGAATCGTGTGTTCGTCTTTTTCCTGTAACTCTTTATAGGCATTGAAAAGAAGTGCGTTAGCAATCTTACGTTGCAGTAACGTCAACTTGTTGCTTGAGTGAATTACAGCCACATGCTTCTTTAGCTCAAGCCCTTTTTCTGGTTGAAGAGTGATTGCCTGTGTTTTCCTTTCCATATAAATATCCTGTAAATGTCACATTTCAGCTCTAGTAAATAATTCTGTGGTCGAGTAGACCGCGGGAATTGCACCCGCAGTCCCTCACAGAACCGTACGTGAACCTCTCGATTCATACGGCTCTTGTTATTCAAACCAAAGGTGATCCCCAACCATAGCGCCAATGCTCGAATAAGTGTGGTTTATATTTCCTTACCTGTCCGAGATATTTGAGCGCTTGATCCATTGAGGCTTTGTGACACTTGCCTCTAAACTTGTTTTTACACCAGCGCTTTAAATAGTGCTCTACCTGCAAAAGGGGCGATTGCATCTCTGATCGATAGAATTTTCCATAATAATTGACCCATCCACGAAGGTAGGGATTGATCCATTTTGCAAGACTCTCTATCGTTTCATAGGTGCGTCGATGTATTCGCCAGCGTTTTATCACTTGACGAAGGCTCTTCTTAGCACTATTGCTAATTGCTGGAACAAAGCCTACAAATTGCTTGCCAATTTTTGACCGTGTTAACCTATGTCGAAAGGTGTACCCCAAGAAATCAAATTTTCTATGAGGATAATCGTCATAAGCCTCTGACAAGCCACAGTAAACAATCTTTGTTTTCTCACGATTAGTTGATAATTTACATTCAGCTAATCGTTCTGAAATGGCCTTGAGTATTGTTTCCGCTTCTGCTTTTGTTCGGCAATGCACAAGAATGTCATCCGCATACCGCTCAAAGCATATATTTGGATAAGCTTTTCTCATCCATTTATCGAATGCATAATGTAGAAACAAATTTGCCAGCAACGGGCTAATTACTCCCCCTTGAGGCGTACCTTGTATTCGCATAACCCGCGTACCATCTGGCTGCTGACTATCTGCGGTTAGCCACCGCTTAATGTACAGCAATGCCCATCGGCACGACGTGTGTTTCTCAACGGCGCGCATCAAAAGCCCATGGTCAATACTGTCAAAGAACCCTTTTATATCAAGGTCAATGACCCACTGATACTTCCAGCATCGCTGCCTTGCTGTAGCAACCGCATCCAGTGCTGATTTCTTGGGACGGTACCCGTAAGAATCTTCATCGAAATGCGGTTCTAACTGGGGTTCAAGTATTCTTTTTACCACAGTTTGTGCAATACGGTCAGCAACAGTCGGAATACCAAGTGGCCGTTCTCCTCCTGATTTCTTAGGAATTAGAACGGTTTTAACTGGCGGTGGAAAGTAACTTCCTGATGACATCCGATTCCACAGTTTGTATAAATGCTGCTTATGTTCCTCATGGAACATTTTGATCGAAATTTCATCTACCCCAGCTGACCCAGCATTTTTAGCCACCTGTTGATAGGCACCAAAAACAAGTTGTTTAGGAATATCAAATGATTTTGCTTTATCCAAAAGCTCCTCCCATTTCTGGTTGACTGATCAATAAAGCGGAATAACTTAGTCTCTTCGTTCCACAACCATTACAGTTGTATCTGCACTACTACAGACTAATCCGCCCCTGTGATTTGCATTGGTACTCTCATCCTAGGGTTTTATTCCTTGGACTTCTCCCTTATCATCAAACCGCAGGTTCCCGCAGTTCCGCATTTAAGCCTGAAACAGCCTCGCGCCACCTCCATACCGGACACCGTTCACCCAGTAGACAGGTTTCCGATGAACTTATCCTAAGGTTGTGAAAACACCTTAGTTTTGATGCCATCCGAGTTCTATTTCGATACGTCAGCAGTGGTTCACTTCCGTTCGCCTTGCTGTTTCGCACATGACTGCTAAATGCAGCCTTTTCCCTAACGCTCACGACAAGGACTTTTGATCCATGCCGCTTAGGGTTGTTTAAAGCCTACTCCTGCAAGTCGGCTTCGGAGGGCCTTCCTCCATCTCAAATGCAGCTTTTAAGTTCGAAGTTATTCACTCCTATGCAGCTGCGGCGCACTTCCACATAGAACCTTGCTAATTAAAGTGAAGCCCGAACTTCTTGTAATTTCACTCTTTTTATTTCATTAAATAAAAATGTTAATTTTCAATAACATAACTAAAAGTTCAGTGACTGAACTCACTCAAAGTAACCGCTGTAAAATAGCTGTTCTCATGATTCGGCTTTGCACCCCGTCAATTTCAGGATATTTTCTTCTAACTTGAATCACTGATTCATCCAATTGCATTTTTAACTTCCGATCAATTAAAACAGATTCAAATTTCTCGAACCCACCCTGCATAACGTCATTTACTTTCACCAAATCCATGAAATCGTCTAGCTGGAACAACTGCTCAACGGCTTCCGCAACCCATTGACTTTTGCCTTTGAGGCTATAACCATCAAGGACAATCCTTTCCCTTAAATCTTTTTGTAATCCTTCGGGCAAAACAAAACTAATTTTTACTTTGCTAGACATTCAGCTATCTCTCTATGAGTGTACTTTTTCTAAGGTTCTTAATAACTGCTTAAAAGTTTCCGCCACCAAGCGGTGATCTGACCAATCAATGTTACTGAAAGAAGATTTTAAATGAGCCAAAGATTTATTAGCTAAAAGAGACTCAATCACAGCTCTTGCAACATTGGTATTCTTAGTCATACCGAAATTGATCGATGAAGACTGACGTCCTCTTTTTTCCACTTGCTTGATAACAATAGGTTTGATTTTAGCGTGATCTGCCAGATTTTTGAGTTGCTTTAATGTTGCTCCTGCTATACAAGCATTAACTGCTTGCTCCCTAATATCAGGCTCCTTAATATCAGATATCAAAGCCGCCTTTTCTAAATTCTTAATTTTGTTTTCAGCAATAAGCTGTGTCAGCTCGGTATCTGCATTGAGTACAGTTTTATAATTCGCAGCATGTGATTTTACACAACCAATCAAATCGCCTAAGTCACTAGCAGTAATTTGCGTTGGCTGAATATTCCGTGATTTAGCATATGCATCAACAATCATCTTCAAATTATTGATACGCTCCCAAAGTGTTAAATCACTTCTTTCAATATTTTCTATCCATTGCAATAGACCAACCTTTAATTGATCCGGCTTACCATCCAAGATTTTAGCTTGAATATCGGATTTACCTGCTAATATTGACGCTAATGTTCTTCTTTCCCCAGCAACAAGACGATACTGCTCGCCATGTTTATAAACCATAATTGGATTAATGATCCCTTGGGTTTTGATTGAATGCGCCATACTTTCTAAAGAAGCTAGCTCATTCAATTTGCGAGATTTATCTTTGTCAGCGTCATTAATGCCATCCTGTACATCTTGCATTGTGAGAGCTAAATCACGTGGATTTGTTGGATCAAGTTCAATTTTTTTGAGTGGTATTACATCTACACGTAATTCACTAGAATAATTTTGTGCTGACTCAATCGTTTCTTCTAAACCTTGAGATAACGCTGTACCAATCGAAAATACCTTTTTTTTAGCCATGATTTAGCACCTTTTCCATGATGTATTTACAAGCGGATTCATATTCGATACGAGCCACATTACTTTCGGGTAATTCAAAAATACTTTTCGGATTAGCTTCTTCGGTTAAAATTTCGGTATAAACGGTTCGCTTTTTAATGGATACAGGCATTAAAAATTTGCTCGTGTTTTCCTTAGTTTTTAAGTCTGCTAAAAATTCTTTATGTATTTTTACATCTCTGATTTGGTTAGGTAATATACCAACTAATATAATT
>NZ_LR699118.1 GCF_902459475.1 Aquicella lusitana
TGTTGGTCTTCGCTTATGGTGATTGGGTGGACAGAAAAATCGAGGAGCATCTGGTACATGACCACAGCGGTTGCCTGATACTATCGCTTGTATTTGATTCGTTCGATCGTTTACACTTGAACGATCGAACATCCTATCCCTGAAATCTACACTCATGCCGGCTAAGCTCTGGGTAGTTTCGGGGATGTTCGTTTTAAGAAACATCAAAATCCCCTTCCCTATATTTCCTGTGTCTTTGAAAATAAAACTGACTCTTAGAGTGATTCCATTTTTAAAAAAAGTCAAGAATTTTACTATTCATAACTATTTGATTTTTATATTATATAAATTACTATTATATAATAATATATATTATAATATTATATAATATAAAATGCGCATTTAATTTTCCTAGAAGTAGGGTCAGAAACCTGCACTACACCGCGCCAGTTTCTGACCCTACAGAATGAAATAAATAAATTTATATAGTTTAATATAATTTAATATATTATAAGAAAAATATATTAAATTAAGAGGGATTATCTATGTCAGTAATTTTAATTGGCGGTGAAAAAGGAGGTACAGGAAAAAGTACCATAGCAACGAACTTATCTATTATGTCCTGTTTAATGGGGCATGATGTGTTATTGCTGGATACAGATAAACAAGGTTCATCTTCGAAATTTGTAAGTCATCGAAATGAAACTGGATTAAAACCAACTCCTACTTGTGTACAAATCAGAGGGAAGTATCTTCATAAGGAAATTGAAGATTTAAACAATAGATATGAAGTAATAGTTATTGATGCTGGCGGCCAAGATTCTATTGAACTTCGAGCAGCAATGGCATCACCATCTGTAACCAGACTTTATACGCCATTACAACCAAGTGAGTTTGATCTTAATACACTTGCAACAATGGACGATCTTGTCTGTACCGCCCAATCTTTCAATCATAACTTAGAAGCATTCATTATTTTTAACCAATCTCCCACTCATTCTAAAATTTATTCTCTATCAGAAGCTCAAGAATTCAGCAAGGACTATGAAAACCTCAAGATATGCAATTCAATTATTAGTCATCGCGTTCCGTTTCAATATGCTACTTCTCATTATATGTCTGTCGTGGAATTTGAACTAGACAGAATAAAATCAATGCCAGCTTGGCAAGCAAAACGTTACGTTCCAAAAGCCAGCATAGAGCTCAGCGCTTTATATGAGGAAATATTCAGCGAAAAGTTTACTGGCGAAATAACTAACTTTTTCAATGTATCAGTAGTACCAGAGGAAGTTGCATAAATGAGTAATGACCAAAAAAAACCTTCCACAATAGAAGAATTTATTGAAGGTGCGAATAAAGAAACCACCGCAAAAAAAGCAAGGCGACGTCCTTCAAAAGAAAAGTTACTGCTAATTATTGCTGGAAGAGCAAATATGGAAAGCTACGGAAAACCAAGCCTAATTTATATTAGAAAAGACATCCAAGCAGATATGGATAAATATTGCTCTGGGAGTAAGCAAAGCCTGGTGAATTACCTATTAAGACGTGGGTTAGACGATTTAATTAAAGAAGGCACACTTGTGGTGGAAGAGCAGGAATAATATATTATATAAATTTATATAATATATTATTATATAATATAATTAATAATATTAATCTATTTTTATCATATTGTTATGATAAAATAAGGAAATAATTTTCGTGAAATATAATCATTAGAAAAATAGATCACTAAGTGATATACTTATTAATGAAGGGATTAAAATGAGAGTTTTTAAATATCGCATGTTCCGTCAATGGGCAAAAAAAGAGGGAATTAGTGATAGCGCCTTAAAAAAGGCTATTGACGAGATAGAACGCGGTCTCTTTGATGCAAATTTAGGTAACGGCCTTTATAAACAGCGAGTCGCAAGAAAAGGTCAAGGCAAGCGAGGAGGGTATAGAACAATCCTCGCATTCAAAGAGAAAAATCGATCTGTGTTTATGTACGGTTATGCTAAAAATGATCAAGCTAATATTAGCGATAAGGAAGAAGAAGCTTACAAAAAATTAGCCGCATATTACTTAGAAATAACAGATAGCAAGCTAGAAACATTGATTAAAATAGGCGAGTTGTTTGAGGTAAAATGACTATGAAAACTGCAAAAAAAGTAAAACAGCCAACAATGCTTGAAGTTGCTCATGAAATGGCAAAAGGCTTATATGAAGCAAATGTCATTGATGCAACCACAATGCGCGAATTTGACACATTGTGCTTGGCACCAGTGAAAGAATTATCCGCTACAGAAATTAAAAGAATTCGAATACGAGAAAAAGTTAGTCAGCCTGTATTTGCAAAGTGCTTAAATACAAGCACATCCACTGTTAAGCAATGGGAACAAGGCGAAAAACATCCTAGAGGAACCTCTCTCAAATTACTAAATCTGGTTGCGAAAAAAGGTTTAGCCATTTTGATTGGCTAAAAATCTTTGCCGACTTTGCTCTTTTTCGGCAATCTCCTGATAAGCTAGCTCCTAAAATAAGGAGCTAAACTGTAACCGGCAGAATTAAATAGCACTATTTGAGCAGAATTTTGAGCAGAATTATTTGCACTCTCACCACTTCGATGAATACTCTTCTACTACGTGCGTATCGGTTAAGTTTAGATAGATGGCTGTGGTGGTGAGCCGATCATGCCCTAAGATTTTCTGTACTGCTGCTAACGAGATTCCTTTTTGCAGGGCGAGCGTGGCAAAAGTGTGGCGAAGAATATGAGGCGTAACAACCTGGCTTAAACGCGCCCTATTAGCGACTTCTTTAACGATTTTTTGTACCTGCCTAGAACCAATCGGCCATTGATTGTTGATCGCAAAATAATGTTCAAGAAGGGTTTGAACCTGAACGATCCCCACAATTTTCTGGTTGAATTCACAAAAAAACAAAAGGTTATAAATAATTTGTAATTGACGTGCATTAAAATTTCCTATTTTCTATTCGTCGCCAAACTTACAGAAAGGGAAATCTAATGCACGCGAGCAAATTATTACATGATTTATTAGATGATGCATGTCAATCGATTGATAAACGCCTCAGAAAAACATTATTTTTAGCCGCTGAAACATTAATAAGCAGTAAGCAATTAGCCATTGTAAGCTTGGGAAGATCGCTGAATTGCCCTGCCAAAGTGAAGCATAATATAAAACGTATTGACAGATTATTTGGTAACGAGGCGTTACATGCTAATAGAAACGCAATTTATCACGGGATAAGTAAACATCTATTAAAAAATAACCTTAGACCAGTCATTATCGTTGATTGGTCAGGGCTAACCCGCTGCGGTGCATACTATTTTTTACGTGCTGCCATAGCGATAAACGGTAGGACATTAACGCTGTTTGATCAAGCATATCCACTGCAAGAATATATGAAAGAAAAAACACATCGAGAATTTTTAGCGAGTTTAAAGAAATTATTACCTGAAAATTGTAAACCGATCATTATTACAGATGCAGGATTTCAAAATACTTGGTTCCAGGCAGTAACTTCTTTAGGTTGGGATTTTGTTGGGCGTGTCAGAAATAAAACTCATTATTGCGAGATGAACAATCATTTGTGGCTCCCAATAAAAACTTTATACGATAAAGCGACCCATAAGGCATCTTATATAGGCAAAGTAAAGCTAGCAAAATCTCGACCTGTTTTATGTCATTTTTATTTATTAAAACAAAAGAAAAAATATCGAGTAAAGCGCAATTTAGCTGGTAAAAAAGCTCAATGTTCCTCTAGTAAAAAGCATGAGAATAGGGAAAATGAACCCTGGTTAATTGCTACGTCGTTATCTCCAAGAGAAGTTAAGCCAACTGATATAATGGTGTTATATAAGAAGCGAATGCAAATTGAAGAAGCATTTCGTGATTTAAAAAATTCACGCAATGGATTTAGCTTACGCCAATGTCGAAGCTTTCGTGTTGCTCGATTGAATATTGCTTTGTTAATAGCTACATTAGCTACGTTAGTTCTGTGGCTGTTTGGTATCGCTGCAAAAAAACAAAATTTGCATTATTCATTTCAAACAAATACAGAAAAACGTTCAAATGTATTGTCAAACATCTTTATTGGATGGCAGGCACTCATACGCGGTGAGGCTCAATTTGGTAAGGTAGAGCTAAAAAATTCCCTCGATATAGTGAGTTCGTCAGCTATCTGGAGGGCAGGTTTATGAAAATTGTGGGGATCGTTCAGGGTTTGAACCCGTTTAGACATTGGAACAATCCGCTTCTTAGATTTTTTACCATGTGGACCACCCTTCCCATTAATGCGCAAAGACTTCTGTTGCCAAAGAATATGTTGTGGCGTCAGGCTGCATAATTCCGACACACGAAGCCCAGTGTCCAACAATGTCCAGATAATGAGTTTTTCTTGAAGTGTTTCACAAGTCTGACAAAGTTGATCGGCTTCCTCACTCCTAAGCGGCTCTCGTACATATTGGTATGCCATAGTGATTACTCGCTATTGATTTCAGTTCGCAATTAGTTGCAATTTGCGAAGTTTATTCGCTATTATTTCATTCATATATTAAACGCTGTTGTAGCGAGTAACACAATAAATTATTGGGCTTATTTATTAAAAACGATGATAGAAAATGTTAATGCATATTATGTCTAAAAGTCGCCTTATTAAGTGGAAAGCGAACTAATGGATAAGCCCAGTTATAGGTAAATCCCTTTCACTTAATGATCTTACAGACCAACAAGGGTGCAATTAGCACTCAATCGCTCTCATCTTATAGAACCTTTTATTAATAGGTTGTCACAAATAGTTATATCAGGACTTACCATTACACATGAATCAGATATGCGCTTTATATTGAAAAGACTTGGCGTTGAGTAATCTAACATCTCATAGAACATTCTATTTTGAGTATTTGATTCAAAACCAAATGACATAAAATCAATTGGAAATACAATTTGAAACGGTGCAAGTTCAGATGAAACGATAGGTGGTACAGGTGGAATAGGCGGATTTGGTGGTATTGGAGGTAGTGATAAAATATCCGCTGTGAGGCCTGTTGGCTGCACTAAGCTATAGTTACTTGCTGATGATCCAGATAATCCAAGGTTAACAACAGCTACTGGAATATTATTCCCTACATTGGCAGTCGCAAAGTTTGCATTGTAGAAATTAGGATTAATTTGGACTTGATCTGCAAAGAGCACTCCCGAAAGCATAGCTGAAGCGAAATTAAGTGTTGCAATTGTAGTACCGTCGAATAATTTATTATTTGCGATAATTCCGGATGAGGTTAGCAATTTAGGGGTAATGGTTAATTGCCCGTTGACATAACTGATGGTGTAATCACTTGGTGTAAAGGTACCGCCTGTTGCATTGGATGCTGTGATGGCATAGGGACTACCAGATACATGGGCCGTTGCAGGTGCACCAGCACTTGCTAAACTAATACTCCCTACGGTCTCACCATTCTGTAAACCACTTGAAGTAAATTCAGTCCCATTAAAGGTGAAGGTTTGACCGTAAGTCTTCGTTTGATCATTGGCTGTGATGGTCAATGATGCTGGGGTAATGGTTAATTGCCCGTTGACATAACTGATGGTGTAATCACTTGGTGTAAAGGTACCGCCTGTTGCATTGGATGCTGTGATGGCATAGGGACTACCAGATACATGGGCCGTTGCAGGTGCACCAGCACTTGCTAAACTAATACTCCCTACGGTCTCACCATTCTGTAAACCACTTGAAGTAAATTCAGTCCCATTAAAGGTGAAGGTTTGACCGTAAGTCTTCGTTTGATCATTGGCTGTGATGGTCAATGATGCTGGGGTAATGGTTAATTGCCCGTTGACATAACTGATGGTGTAATCACTTGGTGTAAAGGTACCGCCTGTTGCATTGGATGCTGTGATGGCATAGGGACTACCAGATACATGGGCCGTTGCAGGTGCACCAGCACTTGCTAAACTAATACTCCCTACGGTCTCACCATTCTGTAAACCACTTGAAGTAAATTCAGTCCCATTAAAGGTGAAGGTTTGACCGTAAGTCTTCGTTTGATCATTGGCTGTGATGGTCAATGATGCTGGGGTAATGGTTAATTGCCCGTTGACATAACTGATGGTGTAATCACTTGGTGTAAAGGTACCGCCTGTTGCATTGGATGCTGTGATGGCATAGGGACTACCAGATACATGGGCCGTTGCAGGTGCACCAGCACTTGCTAAACTAATACTCCCTACGGTCTCACCATTCTGTAAACCACTTGAAGTAAATTCAGTCCCATTAAAGGTGAAGGTTTGACCGTAAGTCTTCGTTTGATCATTGGCTGTGATGGTCAATGATGCTGGGGTAATGGTTAATTGCCCGTTGACATAACTGATGGTGTAATCACTTGGTGTAAAGGTACCGCCTGTTGCATTGGATGCTGTGATGGCATAGGGACTACCAGATACATGGGCCGTTGCAGGTGCACCAGCACTTGCTAAACTAATACTCCCTACGGTCTCACCATTCTGTAAACCACTTGAAGTAAATTCAGTCCCATTAAAGGTGAAGGTTTGACCGTAAGTCTTCGTTTGATCATTGGCTGTGATGGTCAATGATGCTGGGGTAATGGTTAATTGCCCGTTGACATAACTGATGGTGTAATCACTTGGTGTAAAGGTACCGCCTGTTGCATTGGATGCTGTGATGGCATAGGGACTACCAGATACATGGGCCGTTGCAGGTGCACCAGCACTTGCTAAACTAATACTCCCTACGGTCTCACCATTCTGTAAACCACTTGAAGTAAATTCAGTCCCATTAAAGGTGAAGGTTTGACCGTAAGTCTTCGTTTGATCATTGGCTGTGATGGTCAATGATGCTGGGGTAATGGTTAATTGCCCGTTGACATAACTGATGGTGTAATCACTTGGTGTAAAGGTACCGCCTGTTGCATTGGATGCTGTGATGGCATAGGGACTACCAGATACATGGGCCGTTGCAGGTGCACCAGCACTTGCTAAACTAATACTCCCTACGGTCTCACCATTCTGTAAACCACTTGAAGTAAATTCAGTCCCATTAAAGGTGAAGGTTTGACCGTAAGTCTTCGTTTGATCATTGGCTGTGATGGTCAATGATGCTGGGGTAATGGTTAATTGCCCGTTGACATAACTGATGGTGTAATCACTTGGTGTAAAGGTACCGCCTGTTGCATTGGATGCTGTGATGGCATAGGGACTACCAGATACATGGGCCGTTGCAGGTGCACCAGCACTTGCTAAACTAATACTCCCTACGGTCTCACCATTCTGTAAACCACTTGAAGTAAATTCAGTCCCATTAAAGGTGAAGGTTTGACCGTAAGTCTTCGTTTGATCATTGGCTGTGATGGTCAATGATGCTGGGGTAATGGTTAATTGCCCGTTGACATAACTGATGGTGTAATCACTTGGTGTAAAGGTACCGCCTGTTGCATTGGATGCTGTGATGGCATAGGGACTACCAGATACATGGGCCGTTGCAGGTGCACCAGCACTTGCTAAACTAATACTCCCTACGGTCTCACCATTCTGTAAACCACTTGAAGTAAATTCAGTCCCATTAAAGGTGAAGGTTTGACCGTAAGTCTTCGTTTGATCATTGGCTGTGATGGTCAATGATGCTGGGGTAATGGTTAATTGCCCGTTGACATAACTGATGGTGTAATCACTTGGTGTAAAGGTACCGCCTGTTGCATTGGATGCTGTGATGGCATAGGGACTACCAGATACATGGGCCGTTGCAGGTGCACCAGCACTTGCTAAACTAATACTCCCTACGGTCTCACCATTCTGTAAACCACTTGAAGTAAATTCAGTCCCATTAAAGGTGAAGGTTTGACCGTAAGTCTTCGTTTGATCATTGGCTGTGATGGTCAATGATGCTGGGGTAATGGTTAATTGCCCGTTGACATAACTGATGGTGTAATCACTTGGTGTAAAGGTACCGCCTGTTGCATTGGATGCTGTGATGGCATAGGGACTACCAGATACATGGGCCGTTGCAGGTGCACCAGCACTTGCTAAACTAATACTCCCTACGGTCTCACCATTCTGTAAACCACTTGAAGTAAATTCAGTCCCATTAAAGGTGAAGGTTTGACCGTAAGTCTTCGTTTGATCATTGGCTGTGATGGTCAATGATGCTGGGGTAATGGTTAATTGCCCGTTGACATAACTGATGGTGTAATCACTTGGTGTAAAGGTACCGCCTGTTGCATTGGATGCTGTGATGGCATAGGGACTACCAGATACATGGGCCGTTGCAGGTGCACCAGCACTTGCTAAACTAATACTCCCTACGGTCTCACCATTCTGTAAACCACTTGAAGTAAATTCAGTCCCATTAAAGGTGAAGGTTTGACCGTAAGTCTTCGTTTGATCATTGGCTGTGATGGTCAATGATGCTGGGGTAATGGTTAATTGCCCGTTGACATAACTGATGGTGTAATCACTTGGTGTAAAGGTACCGCCTGTTGCATTGGATGCTGTGATGGCATAGGGACTACCAGATACATGGGCCGTTGCAGGTGCACCAGCACTTGCTAAACTAATACTCCCTACGGTCTCACCATTCTGTAAACCACTTGAAGTAAATTCAGTCCCATTAAAGGTGAAGGTTTGACCGTAAGTCTTCGTTTGATCATTGGCTGTGATGGTCAATGATGCTGGGGTAATGGTTAATTGCCCGTTGACATAACTGATGGTGTAATCACTTGGTGTAAAGGTACCGCCTGTTGCATTGGATGCTGTGATGGCATAGGGACTACCAGATACATGGGCCGTTGCAGGTGCACCAGCACTTGCTAAACTAATACTCCCTACGGTCTCACCATTCTGTAAACCACTTGAAGTAAATTCAGTCCCATTAAAGGTGAAGGTTTGACCGTAAGTCTTCGTTTGATCATTGGCTGTGATGGTCAATGATGCTGGGGTAATGGTTAATTGCCCGTTGACATAACTGATGGTGTAATCACTTGGTGTAAAGGTACCGCCTGTTGCATTGGATGCTGTGATGGCATAGGGACTACCAGATACATGGGCCGTTGCAGGTGCACCAGCACTTGCTAAACTAATACTCCCTACGGTCTCACCATTCTGTAAACCACTTGAAGTAAATTCAGTCCCATTAAAGGTGAAGGTTTGACCGTAAGTCTTCGTTTGATCATTGGCTGTGATGGTCAATGATGCTGGGGTAATGACGCCAATATTTGCATTCGCTGTTGTGCTACTTAATTGATATCCATAAACGGTAGCGCTACCGTTGGTTGCATTTGCGGATATACCAGTAACAGCGACGTTTTTATTGGTGCCTACATGTTTGGTATCGTAATTTGCAGTTGTTTGGCTAAAGGTGACTGTATCGCCATCAATAATACCGGTTGCACTATAGTTGCTATTGGTGACGGGAGCAGTCGTTGTGCCATCATATACTTTGCTAACCGTGCCCGTGAGTGAAGGAGTAATCACCGGCGCAATGATATAAAGAAACCCATTACCACTTCCTAATACGGTACTGGAACCAAAAATCGCATTGTATTGTTTAAAATTGTAAGCAAGACCGCCACGATTATCATTTGCAGGATTGCCAGACCAAACAAGAAATCTTCCAACTCCTGGATTAAGAGCAGAGGAACCCGCATTGTTTGTAAATGTTTGTGCGGCTAAAACAATAGCATCCCCACTTACATTTGCGGTCACGGGTGCATTCAAGACGATACCATTACTGGTTGAACGCAGTGTAACCCCACCTGGTGCTGTAATGCCATTTACTGTGCTTATATCATCAGTCAAACTTGCAACAGTTAATGTACTGCTTGCAGTCAGCTGTAAAGAACCCGTTAATGTTGCTGCTAAATTGGAAAAGATGTTACTCGTATTAGTAAGTGAAACGTTATTAGAATCTCGTAATAATAAACTTCTTGACCCTAAATTAATCGGTGCCAACGCAGTTTGTGTAATGGTGGCAGCCGAATCTAAAGTAAGTAAACTTGTTGCAAACGTGGCAGCTGGCGTCCAAGTGGTGCTGGCTGTGCCTATCGTAATTGTTCCCGTGTTGCTATTACCAATTCGTACATTCGTCGCACGAATTCTATCGAGTGCGGCACTTGAAAGCGCCAAACTACCCGCACCACCTGCAACACCAATTGTTCTTCCCGCCGTATTAGGTTGTACAATGACTGATTGCGCACTGCCTGTGCCAGCACCAGTACCACCCACTTGTGATGTGGCATTAAATGCTACGTTATCAGCGGTTAAATTAATGGTTCCAGCGGTTCCACCCGCATTGCCTGATAGCAATAACGAGCTCGCATTAAGTGTTAGTGTTCCAGTTCCTGCATTGATGGCAATGTTTCCTGTGCCTGTGCTGATATTGGTACTAGCTGCTTTAGTAAACCCAACACCTGTTAAAGACACTGATTTATTTGACGTCGTAATATTGGCATTTGAGGAGATTAAGCCACCCGCATTAGCGACAAGGCTTGAACCATTGGTTGTAAGAGTAAGCGCACCCGCCTGTGTTATCGCACCACCTGTTATCAATGAAAGCACGCCATTACTAGCAAAAGTTGAAACTGGTGTCCAAGCATTGATGGTCATTAACCCAGAAGTGTTATTACCAATTTGCACATTGTTTGCAAAAATACGCGCAGTATTAAGTTCTGCAAGTGAAAGATTAAAGTTACCTGCTCCTCCTGCCAGACCAATCGTTCTACCTGCGGTTGTTGGTTGAAGCGTGATTGAACTAGCAAGCGTTGCTGGCGTAGCGGTGTAGGTCGTTCCACCAATCTGTGAAGGCGTGCCGCTTGTATTTATTGCAATGTTATCAGCTGTTATATTAATTTGCCCGGAAGTTAACAGTGCTGAGTTTGCAGTCATTGTTAATGTGCCAGTCCCAGCATCTAAAGTAAGATTTCCTGAGCCGGCATCAAAAGTCGTGCCTGTATTTTGCGTGATACCAACGCCTTGTAACGTAACATTACCGCCACTTGTTGTTGAACTACCGATAATGGTTAACAAGCCTGAAGAAGTAATAACATTCGTACTGCCAGCAGCAAATGTCGAAGCGCCCAAAGGAAGATTACCCGTATTTGAAACAAAGACACCGCCTGTTCCACCGGTTAGCGTTAAGGTTCCTGTCGTAGTCGTCCTTATCGGGGCACCACTCGTTCCAATGCTACTATTACTTGCGGTAGGAACAGATAAAGTTACTCCTCCTCCGCCTGAGCTAATGCTGCTATTGGTCCCAGTTTGTGTAATGGACCCACCGGTTGTATTGCCTCCTGTATTGGTTGCAATGGTAATCAGTGATCCGCCGGATGATAGAATGGTTCCTGAGCTCGTATCAAAAGATACACCACCGGTACCGCCGCTTGCTGCATTAACATTAATTGTAATCGTTCTGTTATTGGCAGAAATAGAACTGCCAGCATTAAACGTTACGCCGCTTGACCCGCCAGAAGTATTTGCATTAATGGTCGTATTGCCAGTTAATAGCGTGGTACCAATAGGCCCATTAAAAATAATCCCATTAGGTGAGGTAATATTAAGTGTGCTTCCTCTTGTTATTTCATAAAGCGTGATACTGCCTGGTGTAAATACGCCAGTTTGTGAACCAATTGTTAAGGAGATAGGGACATTTCCCGCTGGATTTAAAACAGTCCCCAGAGCCATGGTGATATTACCTGCACCAGCATCTCTAAATGTTGAGTTAGCATTACTATCATTCGCAATCATCGTAATGGCATCATTAGTAGTGGAAATACTAGCGTTAATGAGAATGCTGCGGCCTGCATTTACTGTTAATGCATTAGCCATACTGACGATAGGGTCATTAAAAATGACATCCGTATTTGCCTGTAAAGTAACAGCGGTTCCGGATAATTGGATACTTGCAGGGGTAATCGTATTTGTTCCACTGGGATTATTTGCGAATAGATTATTCGACCCAGCACTATAAGCGCTACCGCCAGATGTTTGTACAATTAAAAATTTTGGATCGAGTAAAAGGGTGCCAATATTGCCATTGGGTGCTGTCGTATATACACGACCATCAAAATCAAGACTTTCTTTACCTGATACTTCAACAAATCCACCATCGCCACTTAAAGCACCGCCACGTGCATAAATATTGCCATAAAATCTAGTATCATTATCCGCCCATACAACCACCTTACCACCATCGCCGTTAGTCAATGCATCCGCATAAATACTACTGTCGCTACCAACAAAGGTACGCTCTGCATTCTTTATTGCTAAATTCTTACCTTGATAATCGCCACCAATTAATACTTCACCACCACCCCTATCACCAGATACATCAATAGTGGCTTTATCTGTCATAGCCACTTTGTTGCCGAGAACTTTAACTTTTCCGCCTTTTTCTCCAGAATTCTTACCTGATGCAATGATTTTTCCTGAAACTTTTACAATGCCTTGACCTTCGCCCAGTAAAATAATTTCACCATTTTTCACACCGACTGATTTTGCTTGAGCTATACCTGACATATTAATGGCGTTATCTAAAACCTGTCCTGCTGTACGCGCAGTCATTAATACTTTTCCGCCATTAGCAATAATGGTCCCTGTGTTTTTCACCCCATCAGAAAGAGGATTACCATTTTGGTCACGTGCCGGCTTTAGAACTTCTCGATCCACGGTAAAACTAATAAGATCATTACCAGAGAAATTAATAGTAAATTCACTTCCTGCAGCCAAAATAACAGTGCCTAAGTTCGCTTCGATATGGCCATTATTCACAACACCTGAACCAACGAGTGCAACTAAACCCGCTTCTGCTGTTTTAATAATGCCGTCATTGATAACAGCGCCATTCCAATCAGGAGATTGCTTAAAAAAATAACGGCCAGCCATAAAATCTTGATCACTGATACTGGCCGTTGTGGCAAGTAAACCCGCAACGTTAACGTAAGCGGATGGACCAAACCATATTCCGGCAGGATTCACTAACCACACTTGTCCATTTGCGGTTAGCTTGCCAAAAATTTGGGATGGGCCACTATTAGGGTTGATGCGATTGAGCGCAATAGAAGATGAATTGGGTTGTTGGTAATGAACGTGCTCTTGAGAAGCAATATTATAAGACTGCCAATTAATAATCGCCTTGTTGGTTGATTGATTAATCTGCATTGTTCCTGCCGATGGAGTTGAAATTGTGGCACCACCTCCTGCCACCACACCACCTTGAGGATTTCCAAAACCTATTTGTGGAATAACTAACAAAGTACCAATCAACACCGCAAGTAAACTATGTACTACTTGTGAAAACCCTTTTTCTAATAGGTTTACTCTCCTCTTAATACTTCTAGAGACTCGCTCTTTTGCCACATATCACCGCCTTTGTTTTTAACTCATTGTTTGTTTTTTTATTATTTTTTGATAAAAAATTAATCACTCTATAAAGTATAGTTCATATTTTTGATATAGGGGGGGGGGTAAGTTATTGTTTTTCTAATAAATTTTTCTTGATTTGGTTTTATTTCTGAAAAACACTAGGGCAAGCATGGTTTAAGTCAGTACATAGTAATTTCATAGAGTAAATAAAGACTGTGTTATTTTTACAGTGGTAAGGCCAATCATCTAAGATAGTTAAACTGAAGTAGCCGCTGCGCTTCTGCCTATTTCATATATCACTCGTGGGTAGAATAATCCTTCTTCATATCCTCTGACAGTTTTTCATGATTCTTTGCCTTACCTTTAGCAACATCAAAAAGCCACTGCTTTTGTCGAGTAGATAGCTTAGACAATATTAATTGAAATGCTTCGCCAGACTCATACGTGTCAAGCTGCTGCGCTGTCAAAGGCATGACAGGGGTTGGCATAAGAAGTTTCACAATCAGCAAACTGGTGAGAATGGTGGTCAATGCTGCTACGCCGATTGTAACCCATTTATACTGTGACAATTCACGGTAATAGCCAACCAAATTATCTCTCGCTTCATCCGATGCCTCTTCTAGTTTTTTAACTGTCGGCGCAATTTGCTTTCTCGCAGCTTCCCCTATTGTTTGACCGAGATAAACGGCCATATTTTCAGCTTCGGTGCGCATGCTGGTATGAATATCATTCCTGACTCTTTCTTCAAGAGTTGCAAATTTATTAACTTGTTGCGCAAATTCTTTAATAAATTTAGCAAGATCAGCACTTTGCTTGGCAGTGACCTGACGGTCTTCTGACCAACGCTCATATAAATTCACAAACTGAAATAAAATTGCCTCAAGATGCTCTTCTGGCGTTAACGATTCTTCTTGTTCTACCTGAGAGTTTTTTGTCATATTTATTTGCCTTATCGTTCTAATTCCAAACCACGGTCACGCTGAAACTCTCTTGCTTGTTTATCGATTTGTTTCTCCATTGGCGCATGGTGCTCACGCACATACTGCATGACATCTTTTTGGCGTGAAATTTTATCAGCCAATTTTTCAAGATGGTCTTGCGCCATGCGGCTAGTACGCCCACCTTTATCAACAATTGCCTCCAGCCGTTTAAATTCATTCACCAGCGACAAGGCTTTTTTCTCATGTTCCGGCATGACCTCACTGCGCAATGCACTGGCACGCTCAGGATTCTTCGCCTCAAACTGGCGTTTAAATTCACTCAAATCAGGACGCTGCTTCGTTCCTGATAAAGAATCAACGCTCCTATCAAGATCAATGCCACGCTTGGCCTTGGTTGCTTCCGTGAACTCCTTGAGCTTGGCTTGTCGCATCAAGCGCTCTTCATCCCGCGTCAATGGCTTTATTTCATCCATAACGCGAGTAACCGGTTCCTGCCGCCGGTCTCGGCTATTCAAATAATCAAGCGTGACATCTTTGGTACGTTCGCGGCTTAACGTCTTAACCAAATCATCCTTATTCAAAAAGACATCACGGCCATAAAACAAATCGGCACTCTCACGATGGCGGCTCATGGCCACATAGGTAGAATGGGCATCCAGGTATTTAGAGGCCAGCACATAACTCCTATCTACCGTCACCCCTTGTGCTTTATGGATGGTCGCCGCATAGCCATAATCAAGCTGGTTATACCGCTCCATCGTCACAGTTACTCTGCGGTCAACATTGGTTCGCCCATCTCCATCAAGACGAACGGTGATCGCCCCGTCCTTGATGGCCTCAATCGTGCCCAACGTACCGTTCATCACACCGAGTGACTTGTCGTTCTTTAAGAAATAAACACGGTCACGCTCGGCAAATGCCCGCTCTCCACGCTCAGTCTGAAACAGTACATCTTTGCCAAGCTCACCCTGCTTGTGACGTAAACCACGCGCTATTTGGTTCAGTTCCAGCACATCATCACGGTTATAAGCCAACATGATTTGTGTTTTATCAGTATTACTGAGCCTTGCATCATTCCATACTTCGGTGAGTGCTACTTTGGCCACAGCCTTCGTTTCAAAATCGTGAACATGGAAATGCTGGTCATATCGATTGATCGCATCAGTGGTCTTACCAGTCGCCAATTCTTTGGTCGCATCCTGCTGCCATTTTTCACTCTGGCGCCTGATATCGGTCAGTTCCACATAATGCACTTGTTCTGCTATCGCCCTAAATGCTGCCCCTGCTTCAATCGCCTGCAATTGTTGCGGGTCGCCCACCAATACCACCTTTGCACCGCCGCGAGAGGCCTCTTCCATCAAGCGAGCCATCTGGCGAGAGGAGAGCATCCCCGCTTCATCCACAACCAATACGTCCTTTTTCGTCAAAAGCTGCTCACCTTTGTCCCAATAATAACAACGGCTAGCAAACGTCCTGCTATCAATGCCACTGCTCCCCTCAAGGTTTTCCGCTGCAATACCTGATAGAGTCACCCCATGCACCGCGTAGCCTTCTTTCTCCCACGCATCTTTTGCAGCGCCCAACAAGTAGCTTTTGCCCGTACCAGCAAACCCCACTACGCATTTTAAATCTCCCCCACCCACCAAATGATCGAATGCGGTTTTCTGTTCTACAGTGAGCGATTTTTGAGAAAGTGCTTTTTCTTGGTGAGTATCACTGACAACATGAGAATCGGATTTCGATAGGTTAACGGCACGTTCCATCATCTTGCTTTCAAGCGATAACATTTCATTAGTAGTAAAGCGTTCTCGGTCTTTTTCATCTATCCCTAACCTGACAAGGGATTCATGTGACTTTACTTTTTCATATACAAGTGAGAATTGTTCAGCATCCACTGTATGGCGATGCACAAACCGCGCAATGTCTTGGTGAGTAAACGTGGATTGCTGACGGGTGATTGCATTTAATGCAACGGAAGGGTCTGCCAAAAGCTTATCGCCATTTTCACGTGCAATACGTTGGTGGTCTTCCATCCTGACCAGCCTATCACGCGCGACCGTTGCACCGATTTTATGTTGAGGCTCAAGAGCTATCCCCTGTTCTCCCAATGTACGATGATCAATTCGCAAATCATGGCCATGCAAGGCAAGGTGTTTATTAGCGACCTCTGCCCATTCCTCACGCCAATTTAGTAACATCGCCTTATCGTTCCATGCCCTCACCTTTTGTCCAAATCCATCTTGCGTGACTTCTCGCATCGTCAACATGACATGCGCATGGGGATGAAATTGGCCATCATGCTGCTTGTCATTATGAATACAAAAATCAGCGACCATACCTTTCCTGACAAACGCTTCTTTAACGAAATCTTTGGCAAGCGCAATGTTTTGTTCTAAGGTGAGTTCGCGTGGCAATGCAAAATTAAATTCCCTTGCAAGCTGTGCATCTTTCCGTTTTTCGTGTGATTCAACCGCATTCCACAATTTTTCACGATCAGCCATCCATGCTGGCGCATTTTCTGGTAGGAGTATTTCAGTACTAGAAACGTCTTGTTTATGGGTGTAATCATGCTCTCTATCATATTTTTCATCATGCAACTTTTCAGCAGAACGATATGCAGCACAAGCAACGGCACTTCGCCCTTGTGATCGTGATATGACTGTTCCGCTAAAATGATAGATCGCCATGTTAGTTTTTAAACTTCCGTTTTAAAAGTAAATTTTTACGAAATCTTTCATGATTAGATGCACTCTACCAAAGCGAACGTTGCGAAGCAACGTATAAGCGCGCACTTCAACCGTCAGTGGGGCTTCAAATGAGCTCGCTATCGCTCGCAATTATTCTATATCATTACACTGGATTTTCTATTTCAACGGTGTATCATTCGCATTAGCCATAAATAAAAGATGACAAGGAATTGAATGATGTCCAAGCAATCTAAACAAGCGCTGGAAAAACTCAAAGAGCAACGTGACAAGTTAAATGCTCGTATTCAACAGAAAGAAGCACGCCTTAAATCATCTGAGAGAAAAATTGATACACGAAAGAAAATCCTTATTGGTTCTTATTTTCTTGATAACGCCATCAAAGAAAACAAATTGGATGAAATTAAGTCATTAATGGATAAATATCTGAAACGCAATTCAGACCGTTCTTTATTTGATCTTGAACTACTTCCAGATAATTAATTCTACTCATGGAAGAAGTGCTTTCCGAATTAAGAAAATGTAGAGAGATATCATCTCCTATTATCAGAGGTGATATTCCTGTCGTGAAACACCAACGATACCCTAAAGCTGAAAATATATTTTTTAGCATCCTGATTTTTATTGTCTCTTTTGTTTTTGGATGTATATTTTTCTGTCTTATATTGGGATGGATTGGTCTCTTTTTTGGTCTCACGCTATCTATCAGTTTGGTATGTCTCTATCTCTATTGGCCTTGCTTTATCATTTGGAAAATAAAACGTGATACTGGCAAAAAACCCAGTGAAAAAATTTTAGAACAGTTCGACGAGCGTTATGACTGGCTAAAAAAGAAGATCATTGAAAAAGGACTCGTTGAAATAGACAAGTTTGAGGAAATAAACGATAAGCAAATCGTGATTAAAACACAAATAACAACCGGATTTAGTTTATGGCTGGGTAAATCAACAGGGTTGCTATCTACACTTTGGCACCGAGCAGGAATGGCAGCCAACCAACAAGTAGCACTGACGCTGGAAGACGCTTGTCAAAATGTCTTGGTATTAGGTGGTATTGGTTCAGGGAAAACCACTTGCGTCATGCAACCCCTTCTCTTGCAATGCCTAGACCAGCATTGCGGTGGCCTTATCTTTGATATCAAAGGCGATGTGAAAGAAGCCGTCAGTCAATTTGCAGCAGCAACCAATCGTAATCTCGTGATATTAGGGCCACATCATAGGCGAATGAACTTAATTGAAGGACTCACACCAGAAGTAGCCGCTTCGTTTTTAAAATCGGCTTTTCTGTTGGGGAACAAAGGCAACGTTGATTCATTCTGGGTGGACACCGCGAGCGAACTTTGTCGCAATACATTAGGAATGCTTTCCTTTCTGCCTAAGCGCTATGATTTGCAAAGCTTACACCAATATTTGTTTGAACTAGATTCGCAAGAAACTATCAACAACGAGATTGATGCCTTACTCCCCATTCTCCCAGAAAAAAAAGCACGGTTGTTAAAAACCTACTGTAACTATCATGACCTCATCTTTTCGCATTTTGATGCCAAGATCAAAAGCGGGGTCAATGCAACCATTGCACAGGCTTTAGCACCATTCAATCATCCTGATCTTCTCGATGCTTTTTGTTCTAGCCATAGCGAACCCGCTAAAATGGAAGATATTTTAAATGGGTGCGTTTACCTTGTTGATATGCCCCTTTCCATCTGGGGACTAGGTGGTAAAGTCGCCTATACTTTCATCAAGCTGCGTTTCTTTAACCTCATGCAAAACAGGAACCAGCACCCGACCCAAAACAAAAACAACCCCGTATTTTTTATGTGTGATGAATACCAAGAGATTGTGAGTGCTAACCGTGACGGCCTATCAGATTTAAACTTTTGGGACAAATCAAGAAGCAGCAAGACCATTGGTATTATTTCATCACAATCAATAGCAAGCTTCTACGCTGCCCTTGGCAGCCATGACCTTGCCCACGCCCTCTTGCAGAACTTCCGGCAAAAACTTTGCTTGCGGACAGAAGACCCAGTAACACTGGATTTCATGGAACGATTGGTAGGAAGAGCGAGAGTAAAAAAAGTTTCAGATAGCCTTGGAAACCAGAATCATACAAAAACCATCACGGAATCACGCGAAGGCGTAATCGATGCACAACTGTTCAGGGAATTACATCCGGGACAAGCTGTAACGATTCTCTCGTTATCAGGTCATAGTATGGATGACATTGTTAATCTAAAACCGGTATATTTGAATAATTAATTTTCATTAAATAATAATTTGATATTTTTGTAGTCTATATAACTGGCAAAACCTTTGATGATTTAGATAAATTCTAAAAGAACCGCATATCTCTTTTGGATGACGCTTTTGCTTTTAAGGGAGGAGCGTTTGTTCAAGAGAAGAATAAAGTACTCCATAAGAAGAATATAAAAATCTCGTCGCGAAGCGACTCCGATTAGGCTCTTTAGCTTTTAGTTTTTAATAGTATAGTTTTAGTATTCAGAAGGAACACTTATTTCACCACCAACAGCACACTTATTTTGAGACCCTCACCAACTTGGGCAAAGTTATCCACAGAATCTGTGCATAAGGCTGTGGGAATGGGGTAGTTTAACAAGAAAATACAAACAACAGTCGCCTACTCAACACAAAAATAAATTTCAGGCAAAAGGCCGCTCTACCCTTTGAGCATTTTTGGAGATTCTTTTCCGCAGAACATGTGTTTAAACGACAGGAAGCTATTCTATTTGCCGCTGTAGTTCTTTGAGGTAATCACTAGGGGAACGGCTGGAGTCAGCCCGATGAAGCGCTAGCGCTTGGCTAATGAGGTTTTGATCAATAGCTGCACCCTGCTTAAGTGGCACCTGGCCGGAGCTTCCGTACCTTAGGGGCTGCTTTTGCCTGTTCGGTGTGATGATATTGCCGCTAAAAGACGTGACTGCCTGTATGATGCCTTTTAGTTTCTTGAGGCCACTCTTGGCCTGTGCTTTTTCCTCTTTCTTTCGCTTCCAGTCTCGTGCAAAAAATAGCTTCTGCACATCCAGACCAAGATCAATAAAAAACTGAACAGAAATTTCACGGATAGATGGCTCTCCATCAAATGTACCGTCCTCTTTTTTCTTATATTGGCGAGTAATTTTAATATAGCCCGCTTCCGCTAATGCAGTGATAGCGCGCTTGGAACGGCTAAGACTAAGCCCTGCCTTTTCAGCCATGTATTCCAGATCAAGATGGACAAATTTATTGTGGCTAACGTAAAAACCGATCCGCAAGGTAGAAAGCTCAAGATAATGCAATAGTACTTGAGAAACAGCCGCAATCGCTTCTCGGCGCTCGCTACGGACTTGGCGCCCATTATCATGCGAAGTAGCAAGCCTACCTAAAAACTTCTTAGCCTTACGGTAAACAACTTCCCACGCATCAATCGCACGATCA